>JBOHDU010000329.1:0-10806 GCA_050700615.1 Nocardioidaceae bacterium | reverse complement strand
GAACCGGCGCAGGCGCCTGCGAGGACGGGTTCGGAGCATGTGTGGAGCCTTACCTGCTGAGATACCAGACGAGTCGACTGACCAGGGACACTTCTCAGCGACGGTACCTGCAAAAGGTCAGACTTTGAGGTATTTGCGGGTCATGAGGAGAGTCGGGATAATTGCCAGAACAACGGCGATTCCGACAATCACCAGCATGACGGCGTTGGCGGAGCTCCAGCCGACGATCGGCCACGACTGTATGTAGCCCATCAACTGAGGTCTGATGAACTGCATGGCAGCCGCCAAGGTGGCGCACGCGAACGCCGCCCCGATCAGCGCCGAGAACACCACTTCGAGGACGAACGGCAACTGGATGTAGGTGCTCGAGGCCCCGACGAGACGCATGATCCCGATCTCCCGGCGTCGGGCCATCGCTGCCAACCGGATCGTGTTGGAGATCTGCAGCACTGCCGCGACCACCAGCAGAGCGGCTCCGCCGAGAGCCAGCCACTTCATCGCATTGAGGGCGCTGTACAGGGGATCGAGGATCTGTCTGAGGTTGAGCACCTGCCACACGCCCGGCAGATGCCTGACCTCGGCGGTGAATCCCGGGATGTCATTGGCGCTCTTCATCTTCACGAAGTACTCGTTCGGCCAGTCCGACACCTTCATCGACTTGGCCACCGTGTCGAGGTTGCCGTGGGAGTCCGTGTGGCTCTCCTTGAAGAGCTTGAACCCCTGGTTGGAAGGCTGGAACCGGTAACCGTCCACGTAGTCGCTGCCCTGGATCACCTTCAGCACCGCTGTCTGCTGCGCCTGGGTGGCGGCCCCGCCCACACACGCCGGGGCACTCGAGGAGTCCGTGCAGAACGTGATCGGGACCTCGAGCTGACCGCCGAGGTACTGCTCGATCTGGCCGACCTGGTCGCGGATCATCAGGCCGAGAGCGACCAGAGCCAGCGAGATCCAGATCGTCACGATGACCGCGATCGTCATGGATAGGTTGCGTCGTAGCCCGCTGCCGAGCTCGGTGACCACGAATCTCAGTTGCATGAGGTTCCCTTTGGAGTAGCTAGGCGCACACCGGCGCGGTCGTCAGGTCGGTGGGCTTGATGTCAGCTCTGGTATCCGTAAACGCCTCGTGCCTGGTCCCGCACCACCTTGCCGGACTGGAGCTCGATCACCCGCTTGCGCATCTGGTCGACGATGCCGGAGTCGTTGGTGGCCATCATCACCGTCGTCCCCGTGCGGTTGATGCGGTCGAGCAGCTTCATGATGCCGACCGACGTGGTCGGGTCGAGGTTGCCGGTCGGCTCGTCGGCGATCAAGATCATCGGCCGGTTGACGAACGCACGGGCTATCGCCACCCGCTGCTGCTCCCCGCCGGACAGCTCGTCGGGCATTCTTCCGCCCTTGCCGTCGAGGCCGACCAGCTCGAGCGTCTGGGGCACGATCTCGTCGATCGCCGACTTCTTCTTGCCGATCACCTGAAGCGCGAAAGCGACGTTCTGGCTGACCGTCTTGTTGGGAAGCAGCCGGAAGTCCTGGAAGACCGTGCCGATCTGGCGACGCAACCCCGGGATCTTCCAGCCGACCAGCCGGTTGATCTCCTTGCCGGCGACGTAGACCCGTCCCCTGGTCGGTCTCGCCTCGCGCAGCACGAGCCGCAGGAACGTCGACTTGCCCGAGCCGGATGCCCCGACGAGGAACACGAACTCGCCCTTCTCGATGTCAACATCGACATCTTCGAGCGCTGGTCGGTTCTGGCCGCCGTAGGACTTGGTGACTTTTTCGAAGCGAATCACTGGCAGGAGTGTAGGCGACGCCGCTGGCGGTTCGGCGCAGGGCCGTCGGCGCGCCCCGGACTCGGGGCCGTGAGGGCTCGGCCGCCGAGCCCGGACTTAGCCCGACTTTGCCCTGGCTTAGCTGCTTGCGGTGGTCTGCGCTGCCCTGCGCCAGCGGATCCCGGCCTCGATGAAGGCGTCGATCTCGCCGTCGAGCACGCTCGCCGGGTTGCCCTCCTCGTGGTCGGTGCGCAGGTCCTTGACCATCTGGTAGGGGTGCAGGACGTAGCTCCGCATCTGGTCCCCCCACGACGCCATCACGTCGCCGCGGATCTCATCGAGTGTCGCCTTCTCCTCGGCCCGCTTCAGCGCCAGCAGCTTCGCCTTCAAGATGACCATGGCGGTGTTCTTGTTCTGCAGTTGGCTCTTCTCGTTCTGGACCGCAACCACCAGGCCGGTCGGTAGGTGGGTGATCCGCACCGCCGAGTCGGTCGTGTTGACACTCTGCCCGCCAGGGCCGGACGAGCGGAACACATCCACTCGGATGTCCTCTTCCGGAATGTCGATCTCGTCGGCCTGCTCCAGCACCGGGACCACCTCGACTGCCGCGAACGACGTCTGGCGCCGGCCCTGGTTGTCGAAGGGCGAGATCCGGACCAGGCGGTGCGTGCCCTGCTCGACACTGAGCGTGCCGTAGGCGTAAGGCGCTTCTACCGCGAAGGTGGTCGACTTGATGCCGGCCTCCTCGGCGTACGACGTGTCGTAGACCTCGGTCGGGTACTTGTGCCGCTCGGCCCAGCGCAGGTACATCCGCATCAGCATCTCGGCCCAGTCGGCCGCGTCGACTCCCCCGGCACCGGAGCGGATCGTGACCAGCGCATCGCGCTCGTCGTACTCCCCCGCGAGCAGCGTCCGCACCTCGAGGGCATCGATGCTCTTCGCCAGCCGGTCGATCTCAGCGACGGCCTCCGCCAGCGACGCCGGGTCGCCCTCCTCGACGGCGAGCTGCACCAACACCTGGGCGTCGTCAAGCCTGCTGCGCAGGCTGCTGACTCGCTCCAGCTCACCCTGAAGCCTCGACAGCCGTGACGTGACCCGCTGCGCGTTGGCCTGGTCGTCCCAGAGGTCAGGGGCAGCGACCTCGCTACCGAGGTCGGCGATCTCCTTGCGCATGCGGTCCAGGTCAAGCACCTGCTCGATGCTCGCCAGGCTGGCATCGAGCTGCTTGACCCGCTCGGAGGTATCGACGTCCGCCACGGGCGCAACAGTACGCGGTGGGTCCGCTGCCCAGCCAGCCGAGAAGCCGGCCGCGCGCCTACCACCCGCCCTTGGCCGCCCTGGCGGCGTAGAGCAGCACCGCCGCCGATGTAGCGACGTTGAGCGAGTCGGCCGCTCCCAGCATCGGCACGCAGACTCTGGCGAACTCCCGGTCGAACCACGGTCTCGACACGCCGTACCGCTCGTTGCCGACGACGATTGCGGTTCGCCCCGAGAAGTCGACGTTGCTGTACACCTCGGCCTCATCGGTGTCCGCCAGGTAGACGTTGAAGTCGAGCCGCTCCAGCCAGGCGATCGCGTCCTCAGGAGTGCCGAACTCGACGCTCGGAACGGTGAGGCTCATCCCGCGGCTGCCGCGGAGCACCTTCGGGTGGGTCATCCGCGTGCGGCGGTTGGTCAGGACGAGAGCATCAGCGGCGCACGCGTCGAGCGTTCGTAGCAGCGAGCCCAGGTTTCCCGGGATCTCCACCCCATCGGCCACCACGACGAGCGCCTCGTCCCCCAGCACCAGCGCCTCCGGCTGCCACACCGGCTGCTCAGCGATCGAGACCAGGCCGTCGGGGCGGTCTCGGTCGGTGATACGCGTCAGGGTCTTCGCCGAGATGCGGTACGTCGAGTGCGCGACGAGCCGAACCTCGTCACTACAGGCGATCGCCTCGGGCGAGTACGCGGACTCAGGAGACCAGAAGAACGTCCGGATGGCCACCCCGGCGTCCAGCAGGACCCGATGCGCCCACAACCCTTCGGCGACGAAGAGCTGGTCGTGGTTGGGCGCGGCGTTGCGGATGAGGTTGCGCGCCTGCTTGATCCGGGGATGCGAGGCGCCGATCTGCTGGGGCACTGGCTTGCCCACCTGATCGTCTCAGGGTGTGGCGAGCATGGTCCGGACCACCCGGAGGCCGACCGAGAGGCGGGCCAGGTCGGCTTCCTCGTCGGAGGTGATCTCGTCCAAGGTGGCGATCGCACGAGTCACGACCTGCTCGTCCCCCGCCTCCCACGCAGCGACCCGGTCGGCCGGGGAAGCGTCCGGTTCGGTGGCCGCGAGGACCTCCGCGGTCAACGCTGCATGGACCGCGTGCAGGTCGTCACGCAACGACGCACGCGCCATCGTCTGCCAACGGTCGTCCCGTGGCAGCCGCACGATGCGCGTGAGCAGTGCCGAGAGGCCGAGTCGGTCGGCGAGCACCGCGTGCACCCTGGCGACTTCGAGCGGGTCGAGGCTACGACGCGCGGCGATTTCGACGACCTCGAGGGCGGCGTACGCCGGTGGCAGGGAGGCGACGAGCACCGCGACGTCGTCGGGGACTCCGGCCTTGAGGAGCCGGTCCCGCCGGCCGATCAGCTCCTCGAGCTCGACCCCGACGAGCACGTCAGGGAGCGACCGAACCACCTGCTGGATCGCCGGGTCGAAGTGCGCGACGGTCTCCTCGGAGTCGACCGGAGCCCGGCGGTTGTTGACCATCCAGCGGGTCGCTCGCTCGATCAGCGTGCGCACGCTGAGCCTCATGTCGGTCTGGATGTGTGCATCCACCACGTTGTCGAGCTCGTTGATCTGCTGCATCAGGTGGTTGGCGCCGTAGATCTCGCGGCACACGATGTGGGCCCTGGCGAGCTCCTCCGCGTTCGAGCTCGTCTCCTGGCTCAACCGGTGATAGAAAGTGATCCCAGCGAAGTTGACAAGCTCGTTGACGACCTGGGTGACGATGATCTCTCGGCGCAGCGGATGCGCCTGCATCTGGGCACGGTAGCCCTGGCGCACCTCGGTCGGGAAGTAGCGGATCAACTCACCCCGCAGGAACGGGTCGTCGGGCAGATCGGTATGCACCAGCTCGGCGGCAAGCACGATCTTGGTGTAGGCGAGCAGCACCGACAGCTCCGGACTCGTCAGCCCTTGGCCGGCCGCTCGACGCGCATCGAACTGCTTGTCCGAAGGCAAGAACTCGATCTCGCGGTCGAGCAGCCCCTTCTTCTCGAGCCGGGCGACCCAGGCCTGGTGCACGTGGGCAAGGGGCACGGCGACGGCCTCTGAGTTGGCCAGGGCCAGGTTCTGGTGGTAGTTGTCGGCGAGGACCAGGTGGCCGACCTCCTCGGTCATCGACTCCAGCAGCACCCGGCGTTGCTTATCGGTCATGTCGCCGGACTCCATCACCTTGTCGAGCAGGATCTTGATGTTGACCTCGTGGTCTGAGGTGTCCACCCCGGCGGAGTTGTCGATGAAGTCGGTACAGATCCGCCCGCCGGTCTCGGCGTACTCGATTCGCCCGAGCTGCGTGAACCCCAGGTTGCCGCCCTCGCCGACCGACTGACAGCGCAGCTCGGATCCGTTGACCCGGATCGCGTCGTTGGACTTGTCACCCGCCTCGGCGTGCGTCTCCGCCTCCGACTTGACGTAGGTGCCGATCCCGCCGTTCCACAACAAGTCGACCGGCGCAAGCAGGATCGCCTTCATGAGTGCTGCGGGAGTAAGGCTGGTGACATCGGGCTCGATTCCGAGCGCCTCCGCCATCTCGGGGGACACCGGGACCGCCTTGAGTCGTCGTGAGAAGACCCCGCCACCGGGGGAGATCACCTTCTTGTCGTAGTCGGCCCAGCTCGACCTCGGCAGGTCGAAGAGCCGGCGGCGCTCGGCGTACGACGATGCCGCATCAGGGTCGGGGTCGACGAAGATGTCCCGGTGGTCGAAGGCCGCCACCAGCCGGATGTGCTCGCTGAGCAGCATGCCGTTGCCGAAGACGTCCCCACTCATGTCGCCGATGCCGACGCAGGTGAAGTCCTCCGACTGGGAGTCGACCCCCCGCTCCCGGAAGTGTCGACGTACAGACTCCCAGGCTCCCCGAGCCGTGATGCCCATCGCCTTGTGGTCGTAGCCCACCGAGCCGCCGGAGGCGAACGCGTCACCGAGCCAGAAGCCGTACTCCTTGGCCACCCCGTTGGCGATGTCGGAGAAGGTTGCCGTGCCCTTGTCCGCCGCGACAACGAGGTAACTGTCATCGGAGTCGTGCCTGACAACCTGGGACGGCGGCACGGTCTTGCCGCTGACCAGGTTGTCGGTGATGTCGAGCAGACCGCGGATGAACGTCTTGTAGCACTCGATGCCTTCGTTGAGCCAGGCGTCTCGGTCGACCGAGGGGTCGGGCAGGTTCTTGCAGTAGAAGCCGCCCTTCGAGCCCACCGGCACGATGACAGCGTTCTTCACCATCTGCGCCTTCACCAGTCCGAGCACCTCAGTACGGAAGTCCTCGCGACGATCCGACCAGCGCAGCCCGCCGCGTGCCACCGGGCCGAACCGGAGGTGCACGCCTTCGACCCGCGGTGAGTAGACGAAGATCTCGAACTGCGGGCGGGGCTCGGGAAGGTCGGGGATGGCCTTGGGCTCCAGCTTCAGGGACAGATAGGGCTTGAGCCGCCCGTCGGTCCCGGTCTGGTAGAAGTTCGTGCGTAGCGTCGCCTTGATCACGCGCAGGTAGCTGCGCAGGATCCGATCCTGGTCCAGGCTCACGACGTCGTCGAGCGCCCGGTTGATGCTCGCCTCGAGCTCGCCGGCCCTGCTGGCCCGGGCATCGGAGTCGGCTCGCTCGGCGCCGTCGGATGCTGCCGGGTCGAAGCGCGCCTCGAACAAGTCGACCAGAAGCCTTGCAATGGGCAGGTTGGCCAGCAAGGCGTCCTCGAGGTAGGCCTGGCTGAACGTCGACCCGCCCTGACGGAAGTACTTCGCGTAGGTGCGCAGGATCGCCACCTTGCGCCAGGGCAGCCCCGCGTCGAGAACGAGGGCCGAGAAGCCGTCGCTCTCAGCGAGCCCGTTCCATACCGCCAGGAACGCATCCTGGAACAACTCACGCGCCCCCTGCGGCATCGCGTTGGTGTGCCGCAGACCGAAGTCATAGATCCAGGCGGAGCCGTCGGGGAGCTCGAGCTCGTAGGGACGCTCGTCGACGACCTCGACACCCATGGCCGAAAGCACGGGCAGGACATCGGAGAGGCTGAGTGGCTTGGCGACCCTGAAGACCTTGAAGCGCACCTCGTCGGCAGCCGCCTCGACCGGCGAGTAGAGGGACAATCCGACCGGGTCGTCGCCGATGCTCTCCATCCGCTGCACGTCGGCCGCCGCGGCACGCGGCGAGAAGTCCTCCTTGTAGGCCTCGGGGAAGGCGGCTGAGTAGAGCCGCGCCAGCCGGGTGCCGTGCTCTTCGCCGAACTTCTCAAGCAACGCTGACGAGAAGTCGTCCGTCCATGAGCGGGTGGCCTCGATGAGCTGCTGCTCGAGGGCGGCCTCGTCGAAGTCCTTCAACGTCTCGCCCGGCGCAGCGCGTACGACGAAGTGCAGGCGCGCGAGCACGGACTCGCTGACTCTCGCGGTGTAGTCGATGGTAGAGGCGCCCATGACGGACTTGAGGATGTGCTGGATTCGCTCTCGGACCTGGGTCGTGTAGCGGTCGCGGGGCAGGTAGACCAGACACGATATGTACCGTCCGTAGATGTCACGGCGGCTGAAGAACCGCATCTGCCGGCGCTCCCGCAGGTGCAGCACTGCCTCGGCAACGGGCAGCAGCTCGGCCATCGAGGTCTGGAACAGCTCGTCGCGCGGGTAGTTCTCCAAGATGTCCATGAGGGCCTTGCCGCTGTGGCTCATCGGCGAGAACCCCGCGGCGTCGAGCACTCCGACGGCCTTGTCGCGAAGCACCGGGATACGGGTCACGCTCTCGGTGTAGGCCGACGAGCTGAACAGGCCGAGGAAGCGTCGCTCACCGACGACGACGCCCGAATCGTCGAAGGTCTTGACGCCCACGTAGTCGAGGTAGGCAGGCCGGTGCACGGTCGCACGCGAGTTGGCCTTGGTGATGATCAGCAGCTGCTTCTCGCGTGCCTTGGCTCGCACCACCGGCGGCAGCTTGCCGAACGACGGTGACATGTCCTGGTCCGATCTCAGGATCCCGAGCCCGGTGCCGGGTACGGCCCGGAGCACGTCGTCGTCCTCGAGGGTGTGCAGCTGGTACTCCCGGTAGCCGAGAAACGTGAAGTGGTCGTCGGCGAGCCACGAGAGGAGTGCCTGCGTCTCCGCCACCTCCGACTCGGGAAGTGGCGGCGGATTCTCGTCCAGCGCAGCGACGATCTGCTCCGCCTGCTCGTGCATCTTGTCCCAGTCCTCGACCGCCTCCCGCACGTCGCGCAGGACTTGGCTCAACAGCCGCTGGATCTGCTCCAGTGCCGCCGGGTCGCTCTCGCGGTCGATCTCGACGTGCATCCATGACTCGCGGGTCAGGTCGGGCTGGGTGTTCGTCTCGGCCAGCTCACCGTCCAGGACTGCCTGCAGAGCGCCTGCGATGTCACGGCGTACGAGCATCTGGGGGTGGACCACGACATGGATCCCGTAGTCCGACCCGGACAGCACCATCGTCACCGAGTCGACGAGGAACGGCATGTCGTCGGTCACGATCTCGATCACCGTATGCCCGTCGGCGGCCCACTGGTTCTCGTCGACCGTGGGCGTGAAGACACGGACGGAGGTGGTCCCCTGCGGCCGGTTCAGGGCCAACCGGTAGTGGCTCATCGCGGCGCCGTAGACATCGATCGGGGTGCGGTCGACCAGGTCCTCGGGAGCCACGTGCTTGTAGTAGAGGTCGACGAAGTGCGACGACATCACCTGGTCGGGCGGGCCGCCGCCCTTGCGGTGCTCCGCGAGGGCTTCCGCGTCGTCGAGCAACTGGTGCTTGGCGTCTTCCAACCTGCTGTGCATGAGCGCAAACCCGATCTGGCGCGGCCCGACGAGACGGCGTCTGTCGTCACGTTCGCACACCTTTGTGCGACAACTCCGACCCTAGACCTTGTCCACCGTATGCGGCGGGCCCGGTCTACCCGCGAGAGATCGAGCCCAACGCCGCGCCGTCACCGGTCATAGGGCGGAGCGGAGGTCCCAAAGCAGCGGGTAGTAACGCAGCGGGAGCCGGCTGCGCAGGTAGCCGCTTCCCGACGACCCACCGGTGCCGGTCTTGCTCCCGATCATCCGTTCGACCATGGTCACGTGGCGGCCGCGCCACGCGGCGGCCAGCTCGTCGTGCTCGATCAGTGCTTCAGCGAGCTCCCACACCTCCGAGTAGGTGGAGCGGTTGTGGGCGACGGTGCCCAACGACGCGCTCAGGTCAGCGTCGGTGGCGACGCCGAGGCCGCTACGGTCGAGCACGCCGATGAACGCGTCCCACAGCGTCGGCTCGTCGAGTCGCCGCTGCAGGCGTGCACGCTCGGAGTCCGTCAGCCCCTTGAAGCGGCGTACGAACGACGCATCCTTCGCGCCGGAGAGGAACTCGAGCTCGCGGTACTGCACGGACTGGAACCCGCTCGCGGGTGCCAGCAGCTGCCGGAACACCAAGAAGTCCTGCGGGGTCATCGTCTCCAGCACCTCAAGCTGCTTCACCAGCACCTGCTCGATGACGTGCATCCGGTTGAGCAGGTGTCGCGCCCACCAGGTCTCGCCGTTCGTCATCGCGTCGCGGGCCGTCTCGGCCTCGTGCAGGAGCTGTTTGAACCAGAGCTCGTAGACCTGATGGATCGTGATGAACAACAGCTCGTCGTGGGCAGGGGGGTCGGACTCGAGGTTCTGCGAGCTGAGCAGTCGGGGTAGCTCGAGGTAGGACCCGTAGGTCAACTTGGCCCCCTGCTCGCCAAAGCTGATGTCGGTGCCGTCCCAGTCCCCGACGGTCGCATCGGCCGGCTCAGCAGGGCGGCCGGTTGATAGCCAGTCGGCCGCCGGCCCAGCGCCGTCTTCGTTCTCTCCCGTCACCCGGTCAGGTTATCCCGTTGCGCCGCGACGTTCCGGCAGGTGCAGGACCCCTGGTCGCACGGCATGATGCCGCCATGGACGTGACCGGAGAGATCAACTACCCGAGCGCCCGCATCGAGCGGGTCTACGGACTGCTCATGGACGAGGCCTTCCGCTCCCATGTGTGCGAGGCGACCCACGCCCTGCAGCACGCGGTGTCGGTCGACTGCCAAGCTGATGACACGGCGACGGTCGTGGTTCGACGCGTGATGCCGGCCGAGGTGCCCGACTTCATCAAGAAGTTCGTCGGTGACAACATCACCATCGTGCAGACCGAGACGTGGGGACGCGCAGACTCCGACGGACAACGCGTGGCGGACCTGCTGCTCGAGGTCGACGGCCAGCCCGTCCGCATGGCAGGCACGATTCGCCTGGAGCGCGCCGGTCCGGGTGCTCGTGAGGTGATACGCGGCGACCTCAGAGTCTCGCTGCCGCTCATCGGCAGGAGGATCGAGCCGGAGATCGCCAAGGTCGTCTACGCCGCGATCGACGCCGAGCAGTCGATCGGTCTCGAATGGCTGGGCACGCGGTAACCGGCGCGTCTCGCGCGTTTGGTCGGCTCCTGCTGGCAGCCTGGGAGCATGTCCACGTCAGACCTGCCTGCACGGTCGGACCTCCTGATGGTCAGCGGCGTCGCGCTCACGTGCCCTGACTGCGGCGGCGAACGCATCCTGGTGCCGGCCGTCGACGACACCCCGGGAAGCGCCGCGTACTGCTGCACGACATGTGGTGCTGCCCTGCTCGTCGACCCGCCGTTCGTCCGCCCCGGCGAAGCACGGGTGGCCTGAGCCCGGTTCTGAGCCCGGTCACTCCATGTGGGGGTAGCGGTAGTCCGTCGGCGGTACCAAGGTCTCCTTGATCGAACGGGGCGACGTCCACCGCATCAGGTTCTGGGCCGCGCCGGCCTTGTCGTTCGTGCCCGAGGCACGAGCCCCCCCGAACGGCTGC
>JBOHDU010000328.1:0-1576 GCA_050700615.1 Nocardioidaceae bacterium | reverse complement strand
CCGCCGATGCCCGCAGGGACACCCTTGCCGTCCCAGCGGGTGAACACCTGCTGGAGCGGCTCGCAAACGTCGCTGCCCAATCCGAGCCGCTCGGCCATGGATGCCGTCGTAAGGCAATGCGACATGAGACCCCGCTGGATCCCGGCACCCCCAGTGGCAAGCAGCGCGGCCGCCAGCCGGAGGCGGTGCAGGGCCGAGCCTCCCACCCCGACGTGGCGGAGAGAGAATGCGAGCATGGAGAGCCCCGCCCGGTCCACCCCGAAGCTGTCACGCCGGAACGTGATGTCGTCACCAAACCAGGCCGCCACCTCGGGCGTGTCGGCCACGCAGCCAGCCCACGCCAGCGTGACCACGTAGTAGAGGAACTCGCGCGCCTCCGGCTCCAGGTCCAAGCGATCGACGAGACGTGCTGAGATCAGCCACGAGCGCATCAGGTGCTCCAGCGGTAGCCCCAGCCCGAGATCGGTCGCCAACGAGAAGGCAGCCACGATCTCCGCCAGCCTGACCCCCCCTCCCCGGTCGTCGTCCTCCACGGCAAGAGGGTAGGCAGGGGGCGCGCCGGCAGTGCCGGAAGAAGAGCCGTTCGGCCAGGTCAGGCTTCGATCGGTGTGACGGGCGCGTCGCCATGCCGAGAAGGCCATCGACACAGAGGCGCCCCGGGGCAGTCGGGCGCCGTCGTGTCGTGCGACAGCTTCAAGTGATGAGCTGGACCGGCAGGCCAGCGTCGACAGCATTGCGTGCGAGCGGCCCATCAAGGGTCCACACCTTCGTCTTCAGCTGCTGCGCCAAGCGGATGTAGGTGGAGTCGGTGGCGTGGCGACGTCGTAGCTGGCTGGTGATCGCCGCGACGGCAGGACCGTCGTCAGCCGGGTCGAAAGGGTGCAGTTCGATGCCCAGAGAGGCCACATCGGACCAGATCTCGGTTACGTCGCCGGCGTTGAGGTCACCGTCGAAGACCAGACGAGCAAGGACGTTCGCGATCTCGTAGGGCAGCACCGTCGGGGCGTGCAGCCGTTCACCAGACTCCAACCAGGCGTCCAGATGCGCCTGCGTGGCGGCTTGACGTGCATCCGCGACGACCAGCGCGACGATCACGCTGGCATCGACCACAACACTCACTCGTGCGTGCTGAGCCCGGTGCGGGCATCAGTCAACAGTTCCACTGCGTCGGCCGCCGGTCGCTCTTGGGAGCGCTGCACCAGCCGGGCAATCGCGGCTCGGGCATCGGACCGCGCCTGCAGGCTGTCGGCTAGGCCGGCATGGACAATCATGCGCGCCAATGTGCCCGGCTGCACCCGTAGCTGGTCGGCCTGTCGAGCAAGCGCAGCGTGGTCGGCCTCGTCGAGGCGGACGGTGATTGCCCTCGTCATTGCCTCATGTTAGCGGACGCGATGCGAAAGGATGCGATTCTCGCCGCACGAGTCGGAGCACCGTCGTGCTGTTCCGGAGTGCCGGCCCCGTCGGTGAACGGTCCGGTCCGCCCCCGGCGGGGACGATGACCGACCCTGCGGATGCTCGACAACTGGTCAGGAGTGCTGTTTGAGGTGCTCGACGTGACTCTACGGAGCGACACGCT
>JBOHDU010000327.1:0-7950 GCA_050700615.1 Nocardioidaceae bacterium | reverse complement strand
GATCCGGGCAACTGGATCCCTCCCAGCGAGCAGTCGAGCCCACCTGGCCCGATCAGGTCGGCGCTCGAATGGGTCGGGATCCTGCCGTCCTCCAGTCACGACCATCTGGTCAAGCGCGTCATCGGGTTGCCCGGCGATCACGTCGTCTGCTGCAGCAGCGCCGGCCGGCTTGTGATCAACGGCAAGCCGATCGACGAGTCGTCGTTCGTGAGCCTAGGCAACGAGCCGGCCGACAACTACACGTTCAATGTCGTCGTACCGCGGGGCCACATCTTCGTGCTGGGCGACAACCGCTACGTGTCAGGCGACTCGTCGCGTCACCTTCCCGGCCAGGGTGCCTTCGTCCCGGAGAGCCTGGTGACCGGGCGTGCGGTTGCGGTGATCTGGCCGTTGGACGACGCTCATATGCTGCACATCCCCAGCTCGTACAGCGACATCCCGCCGGGCCAGACCCCACCACTGACGGGCATCGTCCGGTCCGTCAGCCCCGGGTTACGCTGACCGTCATGGCCCTCCCTCCGACCCGCTGTTTCTCCGGCTGACGAGATGGCTCCGCTCCCCAAGGGCAGCACGGTCCGGCGAGATGCCGGGCTGTACGGCTACGAACGGGCGCTGCGTCGCGTCGGGTTGGCTCCCATCGCCGGCGTCGACGAGGCAGGACGCGGAGCCTGTGCCGGCCCGCTGGTGGCGGCGGCCGCGATCCTGCCCGACGGGGCGACCGGTGTGGTGCCCGGGCTCGCCGACTCCAAGCTGCTCACACCCAAGGCTCGGGATCGCTGCTACGACCAGGTCGTCCGACGGGCCTTGGCATGGTCGGTCGTGGTCGTCGAGGCAGGCGAGTGCGACCACCTTGGGATGCACGTGGCCAACATCGAGGCATTGCGCCGAGCCCTGGCTCGCCTCGACCTGCGGCCCCGCTACGTGCTGACCGACGGCTTTCCCGTCGACGGGCTGGGCGTGCCGGGCCTTGCCGTATGGAAGGGAGACCGGGTCGCGGGCTGCATCTCTGCGGCGTCGGTGATCGCCAAGGTCACGCGTGATCGGATGATGTGCGATCTCGACCGGACCTACCCCGAGTACGACTTCGCCGTGCACAAGGGCTATGTCACCGACGAGCACCAGCAGGCGCTGCTCCGGCACGGCCCGTGTCCGGAGCATCGGCTCCGGTTCGTCAACGTCCGCCGCGCGGCGAGCCTGCCCACCGCTCCGTGGCTGGGTGACAATGGGGACATCGACGCTCGAGAAGAGGTGGAGTCGCGGCGATGAGCGCTGAAGACCTGGAGAAGTACGAGACGGAGATGGAGCTCCATCTCTATCGCGAGTACCGCGACGTGGTGAACATCTTCAAGTACGTCGTGGAGACCGACCGGCGTTTTTATCTGTGCAATGCGGTCGACCTCAAGGTGCGCACCGAGGCGGGTGATGCCTACTTCGAGGTCACGATGTCGGATGCCTGGGTCTGGGACATGTACCGCCCGGCGCGGTTCGCCAAGAACGTCAAGGTGGTGACGTTCAAGGACGTCAACATCGAGGAGCTCGCCAAGTCCGACCTGGAGCCGCCGAAGTAGTCGAAGCAAGCGCCAGGGCGCGCAGACGACGAGCGGGGAACGTCCGGCTGGCGGCCGCGGACAGGAGAAGGGGCTGACCCCTCCGCAAGGTCAGCCCCCTACCTGTGGGTGCGTCACCATCGCGATCGACCGATCTCGACGGCGCGTCAACTAAACGTAACGGATTCACTACTAGAAGTCACCGCCTGGTCGACCCCGATCTCACGTCAACGGGTGGGCAAGCAGCGCCATCGTGTCCACAGCGCCGGCACAGCAGCCTGGTCCGTCCACAGGACGTGCGACCGCGGTGCCGCAGCGCTGGGCCCACGGAGAGGGTGGGTGCTGGAGGTGACCTATGGCCACGAACCATGCCCAACGCAAGGCGCTCGGCGACTTCGGCGAGCGGCTGGCCGAGCGACACCTGCGGGAGCGGGGCTATATCGTGCTCGACCGCAACTGGCGCTGTCGAGAGGGCGAGATCGACATCGTGGCCAAGGACGCTCAGACGCTCGTCATCTGTGAGGTCAAGACCCGGTCGAGCGATCGCTTCGGCACCGCCTACGAGGCGATCACACCCGCGAAGGCCGAGCGCCTGTACCGGCTCGGCAGGCACTGGGCCCGCGATCACGCCGTGGTCAGCAGCCGGCTTCGTGTCGACGTGGTCGCGGTGCTGATCCCGCCGCACGGGCCACGGCAGATCGAGCACGTCGAGGGCGTGGGCTGAGTTGGCCACCGGAATGGCCTACTCGGTCGCGCTCGACGGGATCAGTGGCCGGGTCGTATCGATCGAGGCCGACATCAGCAACGGCATCCCGGGCTGGTCGCTGAGCGGCCTGGCCGACGTGAGCGTCGCCGAGGCGCGAGACCGTTGCCGGGCCGCGATCATCAACAGCCGCCACACCTGGCCGGATCGACGAATCACGGTCGCGATGTATCCCGCCGACGTGCCGAAGGCTGGCACGCACTACGACCTGGCGATCGCTCTTGCCCTGATGGCGGCCAAGGGCGAGCTTCCGCCAGACTGCCTCCGTGACGTGGTCGTGCTCGGTGAGCTTGGCCTCAACGGCCGCGTCTGCTCGGTGCCGGGTGTGCTCCCCGCGTTGCTCGTCGCCGCCGACTCCGGGCTTTCGCGTGCGATCGTGCCGGGTGTCAACGCCGTCGAGGCAGGGCTGGTCGGCGGCCTTCGCATCCTGGGAGTCGGCTCGCTCGTCGAGTGCCTCGCGGTGCTGACCGGTGCCGAGCTGCCCGACGAGCTGCCCGCCGCCGCAGAGCACGAGCCGCCGGCCGCGCCTCGGCACCGGCCGAGGCTCGAGCAGATGGATCTGCACGAGGTGCGTGGGCAGCAGCGGGCCCGGTGGTGCGTCGAAGTCGCCGCCGCGGGCGGACACCATCTGTTCCTCGACGGGCCTCCCGGCGCCGGCAAGACCATGCTGGCCGAGCGCTTCTCGCCGCTGCTCCCCGAGCTCGACCTCGGTCAGTCGCTCGAGGTGAGCAAGATCCACTCCGTCGCCGGGCTGTTGTCCCGCGACGACCCGCTCGTGCGTCGTCCGCCCTTCCTCTCGCCCAACCACACCGACACCGTTCCGTCGGTGGTGGGCGGCGGCAGCCGCATCATCCGCCCCGGAGCGATCAGCCTTGCGCACCTCGGCACGCTGTTCCTCGATGAGGCTCCCGAGTTCCGCCCCTCGGTCCTCGACTCGCTGCGACAGCCACTCGAGAGCGGCGAGATCTCGATCCGGCGGGCCGACGGCGCCGCCCGGTTCCCCGCCTGCTTCCAGCTGATCCTCGCGGCCAACCCGTGCCCGTGTGGTCGCGCCTACCACAATCGTGGCTGCACGTGTCCACCGGCCGACAAGCGTCGCTACCAGGCGAAGATCAGCGGGCCGGTCCGCGACCGGATCGACATCAACCACACGGTGTCACCGGTAACTCGGGTCGAGATGCGCCAAACCGTAGGCGACGCGGACTCGACGCGGGCAGTCCGGACCCGAGTGCACGAGGCCCGAGACCGGCAACGGCGGCGCTTCGCAGGGCTCCCTTGGCTCACCAATGCCGACGTTCCCGGCCACGAGTTCCGCAGCAGGTGCCCGATGCCCGACGATCTGGCGCTGCTGGTCGAGGACGCGGTGGCCGACGGGGCGCTCACCCAGCGAGGGGCCGACCGCGTCGTCCGGCTGTCGTGGACCGTTGCAGATCTCGCCGGTCGTCCCGCACCGGGCGAGGGTGACGTACGCGAGGCCCTTCGGCTGCGCACCAACGGGCTGCGCGGCGATCCGAGGCCAGTGCGGCGGCTCTCATGAGCGGTGCCACACCGGTAGACGACCGCGAGCGGTGGGCAAGGGCCATCCTCAGCTGGGTGGCCGAGCCTGGCGACGCTGACGCCTGCCGGCTGGTTCGAGACTTTTCCGCGGCGGCGCTGCTCGACCGGCTCCGGGCCGGATCACTCGCGTCGGCCAAGGCCGGTGGTTGGGCCGAGCGGCTGGTCGCGGCACGACCCGACGAGCTCAGCCGGGCCGCCGAGCGGGTCGAGGCCCGTTACGTGTGCCCGGGCGATCACGAGTGGCCGGTCTCGCTCGACGACCTGCGCAGGTTCGAGGACGCCACGGGGGAGCGCAGAGCAGGATCGCCGTTCGGTTTGTGGGTTCGCGGCGCGGCGCGGTTCGACGATGCTTGCGCCAGGGCGGTCTCGGTCGTGGGCGCTCGGGCCGCCACGGCCTACGGCGAGCACGTGGCGGGTGACCTCGCCGGCGGGTGCGTGCGGCACGGGCTCGCGGTGGTGTCAGGTGGCGCTTACGGCATCGATGCAGCCGCTCATCGGGGCGCCCTGGTCATGGGCGGCGTGACGGTGGCAGTGCTCGCCGGTGGCATCGACCGCGTCTACCCCGCCGGGCACACCGAGCTGCTCCGGCAGATCGCAGACGTCGGCCTGCTCGTCAGCGAGGGTGGGCCAGGATGCGCTCCGAGCCGAAGCCGGTTCCTGGTCCGCAACCGGCTGATCGCGGCAGTGTCGCAGGGCACGGTGGTGGTCGAGGCAGCCCTGAGGAGCGGCTCGCTCAACACGGCGCGCTGGGCGCGTGAGCTGGGGCGCGGGGTGATGGGCGTGCCCGGTCCGGTGACGTCGATGATGTCGTCGGGCGTGCACGAGCTGCTGCGCAACCCCGAGGTCCTGCTCGTCACCGACTCTCGGGAGGTGCTGGAGCACGTGTCGCCGGTCGGTCAGGGGTTGGCCCCGGTCAAGCGCGCCCCGGTCGAGTCGGCCGACCTTCTCGACGAGCATCTCCGCCGTCTGCTCGACGCCGTGCCCAAACGCCGGCCGGCCTCGGTCGCCTCGATCGCGGTCACTGCCGGGCTGCCCAGATCGGAGGTCCAGTCCGGACTCCCTCAGCTCGTCCGGCTCGGCCACGTCCGTCAGGTGGCGGGCCGCTGGATGCTGGTCACCTAAACCTCGACCCGTGGATGGCTCGCCTCTTGAGCCGGGATCGACCGATAGTCGGCGTCGTGAGCGTCGCCAGGTCGGTGTGAGGGCCTTGCCCTCGCGCCCCTCGGGTCGCTCGCCACGGCGCCCCTCCACGGATCCAAGCTAAGTGCCGCGGTCACCATCGCCCAGACCCCGGTGCGCATCCGGCGTGCTGGTAGACCGACACCGACTCGCCTGCCCGAGGCACGGGCCGCACCGTGACAGAATCCGGGCATGGCCGATGCTCCGGACCTCGGGGAGCCCTTCACCCGGGTCCTGGGCGTCTACGAGCGTCATCTCGCCTCCGAGCGTGGCCTCACCGCACACACGGTTCGCGCCTACGTCGGTGACGTGTCCAGCCTGTTGGAGCATGCGACCAGGCTCGGCTGTCACGACCTCGGACAGCTCGACCTGGCGGTGCTGCGCAGCTGGCTGGCGAACCAGCGCAGCCGAGGTCGCTCGCGCAATACGCTGGGACGCCGCGCCACCGCGGCTCGCGTCTTCACTGCCTGGGCGCACCGAGCAGCGCTGACCACCTCCGACCCTGGCGCGCTGCTGGCCAGCCCGAAGTCACACCGGACTCTGCCGCCCGTCCTGTCGACCGGCGATGTGCGGGCGTTGCTCGACGTCGTGGCGGACCGGGTGACCGACGGGGGCGCACTCGCGCTGCGAGACCTCGCGATCATCGAACTGCTCTACGCCACGGGGATCAGGGTCGGCGAGCTAGTAGGGATCGACCTCGACGACCTCGACAGGGACCGCCGGTTGGTGCGAGTTTTCGGCAAGGGGCGCAAGGAGCGGACCGTGCCGTATGGAACGCCTGCCGAGCGCACACTCCAGGACTGGCTCGAGCGCGGTCGAATCGAGATCGCTACGGCGAGGAGCGGCCCCGCGGTCTTCTTGGGCGCTCGGGGTGCCCGGCTCGACCAGCGGGCCGTACGCAGCCTGGTGCACCTGCGGCTCGCTGAGGTGCCTGGCGCACCAGACCTCGGACCGCATGGGCTCCGTCACACGGCCGCCACGCACCTGCTCGAGGGCGGGGCGGATCTACGTGCGGTGCAGGAGATCCTCGGCCACGCCTCGCTCGCCACGACCCAGCTCTACACACACGTGTCGGCAGAGCGTCTGCGCAGTGCCTACCAGCAGGCTCACCCCCGCGCCTGACGCCGACACAGCACACCGGTCAGCAGAGCACCGGACATCACCCCGCCACCCAGCACGAGCAAACCCGGCACCAGGCCATCGGGACCGCCGTGGGTTGCGCCCGGTGGCCCGGGACGCCGCTGTGTCGGGCGGACGCCCGATGACCCACCGGCAGCCTGCTGGCCCGAGAGCCACCCGGTTGACAGCGGCTTGAGACGCACTCGCACGGGCCGGTCGAGCAGGCTCAACGGGTCGACGTAGGTCTGGCCACGAAGCACGCCGACGTGCAAACAGGCAGCGGGCGCGCAATGTGATCCGGTGGCGACAAGCCTCCCGATCTCGGACCCAGCGGTGATGCGGTCTCCGACCCTCACCAGTGCGTCAACCGGTTCGTACGTCGAGCGGAGCCGGCCATGGTCGACCACGACGACACCTCGCCGGGCCACCGTGGTGGCGAACGTGACTGTGCCTGACCCGATGGCGAGCACCCGCTGACCGGGGTGCCCGAGCAGGTCGACGCCGCGGTGGCCAGGCCCCCAGCCGGACTCCGGCGGCTCGAAGCCGGCGACGACCTGTGGCGGCGGGTCGAGCGGCCAGACCCAGTGCGTGGGCGTCGACAGCGCCAGGGCCGACGGCGACGTCAACCCCAACCCGAACCAGACGAGGGCCGCGGCGGTGGCCAGGATGTGGCGGTACATCTGCTTCATCGCCTCAGCGTGGGTGTCTCGGCGATCGAGAGCCAGCCTGCTTCGACGCTTGTGGATGACCTGGCTGGGGTGGCCGGGCTGTTGACGTCCGCGGCGGCCGCGGGTTCGATTCCGGCGCTCCTGTTGCCGTACACTTTCCGCAGCGGCTCACCCTGAGCCGACTTCGCACGCCTCCTTCCGCGGCCCGCCGCGGGTGTGTGCCCAGGTCCCGTCGAGCGGCTGCGGCCGGCAGCGACGGGCGGTGCACGCGGGGCGTCAGGGTCTCGGCTCACGCCGGGACGACAACCGCAAGCGCGGCGCCTCGGCGTCGCAGAGACCGGTGCTCCTGCCGGAGCATCCAAGGAGGACGCACATGGCCGTTGTGACCATGCGGCAGCTGCTCGAGAGCGGCGTCCACTTCGGGCACCAGACCCGTCGGTGGAACCCCAAGATGAAGCGATTCATCATGACCGAGCGCAATGGCATCTACATCATCGACCTGCAGCAGTCGCTCACCTACATCGACACCGCTTACGCCTTCATCAAGCGCTCGGTCGCCTCCGGCAGCAGCGTGCTGTTCGTCGGCACCAAGAAGCAGGCCCAGGAGGCCATTTCCGAGCAGGCCAAGCGCGTGGGGATGCCGTTCGTCAACCAGCGTTGGCTGGGCGGCATGCTGACGAACTTCCAGACGGTGCACCAGCGCATCCAGCGCCTCAAGGAGCTGGAGGAGATCGACTTCGACGACGTCTCCGGCTCGGGGCGCACCAAGAAGGAGCTCCTCCAGATGCGCCGGGAGAAGGACAAGCTCGAGCGCACCCTGGGCGGTATCCGCGACATGGCCAGGGTGCCGGCTGCGGTGTGGATCGTCGACACCAACAAGGAGCACCTCGCCGTGGACGAGGCGCGCAAGCTCGGCATCCCGATCGTGGCGATCCTCGACAGCAACTGCGACCCCGACGTCGTCGACTACCCGATCCCGGGCAACGACGACGCGATCCGCTCGGTCACGCTGCTGACCCGAGTCCTCGCCGACGCTGTTGCCGAGGGCCTGATGGCCCGCGCCGGAGCCAAGAGCGGCGACGAGGCACCGGGTGAGGAGCTTGGTGCCGAGGAGCCG
>JBOHDU010000326.1:0-4285 GCA_050700615.1 Nocardioidaceae bacterium | reverse complement strand
GACCAGCGTCTGGTTGACGGCCAGGTTGGCGCTTTCGGCATAGGTACGCCGGGTCGAAGTCACAATGCCTCGGGTGTTCTCCCGAGCCTTGTCGAACACGACCACCGTGTCGTAGAGCGAGTAGCCGAGGATCGTCAGGAAGCCGGTCACTGTCGCGGGGCTGACTTCGAAGCCCGTCAACGAGTAAACGCCGACGGTGATCACCAGGTCGTGGGCGAGCGCCACCAGCGCTGCGACGGACATTCGCCACTCGCGGAAGTAGGCCCAGATGAAGATGACCACCAGCACGAGGAACACGATCAGGCCGGTGAGCGCCTTCTTCGCGACCGATGCTCCCCAGGTCGGGCCGATCGATGATGGGTTGACCTCGGTGGCGCCGACCGACTTGATCGCCTTCTGGACGATGGTCGTCTCGTCGAACGTCAACGGCTGGGTCTAGACCAGCACCGCCGAGGTCCCGGACGTGATGACGACCGGGTTCTTGGCAGCCGAGATCCCGGTGCCGACGACCGCGTTTGAGACCTGGGTGACGTGAGCGGACGGGTTGGCCATCTGGGCGTTGAACTCAACCCCGCCCTTGAACTCGATGCTGAAGTTCAGCCCGCGGAACACCAGAGCCGCGATGGCCACCACGAGGATCGCCGCAGAGATGGAGTACCACGTGCGATGTCTCCCGACGAAGTCGACGGAGACGTCGCCCTGGTAGAGGCGGTTGCCCATCCGTCCGAGGCGCGACATCAGGCCTCCCCTCCCGTGGCGGTGGCCGGCCGGGCGGCGCGCTTCCCGGTGACCCCGAGGTGCTTTCGGTCGAGCCCGGACCACTTGTGGCCCTGGCCGAAGAAGTGCGTGCGCGCCAACAAGGTCACCATGGGCTTGGTGAAGAAGAACACCACGAACACGTCAATCAGCGTGGTGAGCCCGAGCGCGAACGCGAAGCCCTTCACGTCGCCGATGGCGAAGATGAAGAGGATCAGGGCCGCGAGGATCGAGACGCCGTCGGCCGCCAGGATCGTGTGCTTGGCACGAGCCCAGCCGGTCTCGACGGACGTGCGAAGGGTCTTGCCGTCGCGCACTTCGTCGCGTAGTCGCTCGAAGTACACGATGAAGGAGTCGGCAGTGATGCCGACCGCGACTATCAAGCCGGCCACTCCCGGCAGGGTCAACGTGAAGCCGTAGGCATGCCCGAGCAGCAGCACCATGGCATACGTGATGGAGCCGGCGATCAGCAGTGACGAGATGACGACGAAACCGAGCGCCCGGTAGTAGAGCAGACAGTAGGCCACGACGAGGATCATGCCCGCGATGCCGGCGAGGATCCCGGCGTCGAGCTGACTGCTGGCCAGCTCGGGGCCCTCTTGGCTCACGTTCTCGATCGTGAAGCTGAGGGGCAACGCACCGTACTTCAAGGAGTTCGCCAGGTCTTTGGCGCTCGTCTCGGTGAACGGCGGGTTGCCGCCGGAGATCTGCGACTGGCCGTTGTTGATGATGTTGCTCACGACCGGCGCCGAGATCACCTTGCCGTCGAGCACGATCGCGAACTGCTGCTGGCCGTAGTTGGGGTTGCTGAACTTGGGCCCCCCGCTGCTGCCGTTGGTGGAGTAGATCTGCGCGGTGAGGTTGGCGAACGTGCTCGTGGCAGAGCCATCCATCCCGATCGCGACGTCCCAGCTCACGCTAGGGAACTCGGCGTTCGCACTCGTGACCTGCTGTCCTTCGATGATCGCCGGGCTGAGCAGGTAGCGGTTGCCGGTGCTGTCACACGCCATCAGCGGCTGGGTGGGGAGGTCGACCTGCGGGGTCGACTTCACTCCGGGCGCCGGGCAGACGAAGGCGGCCAGCTGGTGCTGCTCCTGGGTCGTGACCTTCTGCTGCGCCCAGGCCAGCGGGTCAGGGATGTGCACCAGGTTCGGCGGGACCAGCGCGGCCGGCGGCTTTGACGGGGTCGGGATCGTCGGCGTGTTGGGGCCGTCGAGCCAACCGGCGCCGACCCGGTTCTTGGTACCGGACGCGGTCGGCTGCGATCCCGGGGAGGACGAGCCGGCACCGGACGGAGTGGTGTTGCCGGACGTGGTGGGCGTCGAGCCGCCCGTGGTCGGCGTCGGGGTGCTCGAGCCGCCGGTGGTCGGCGTCGGGCTGGTCGCTCCGCCGCTGCCCGGGGTCGTGGAAGTGCCGCCCTTGGTGGGGGTGGAGGTCGGCTGGGCGGGCCGGATTGCGAGCTTGACCAGCCGGAATCGCAGCTCGGCCGTGCTGCCGATCGAGCGAGCCAGAGACTCCTTGCTCTTGCCCGGGATCTCGACGTTGATGATGTTGCTGCCCTGGGTGGAGACGGCCGCCTCGGAGACTCCAGCACCGTTGACGCGCTGGCTGATGATGTCGGCGGCTTGGCTGAGGTCACTCGAGCTGGGCGTCCCGCTCTGCGACTTGGCAACCAGCGTGATGCGGGTCCCCCCCGAAAGGTCGAGGCCGAGCTTCGGCTTCCAGTTGCCGAGCGAGGCGGCGGCGACGTACATCAAGGCGATCACGGCAGCGAAGATCACCAGGGTGCGGCCGGGTCTTGACGCCTTGGTCGCCACGTCAGTTTGCTCCTCGGTTGTCGTCGGTGCGCGAGTCCGTGCCGGTCGAGTCAGTCGTGGTATCGGGGGGCGTCGGCGGCTCTGCAGCCCCGGTCCCTGCAGCGCCCGGGGAGTAAGGGTCGTTGGGCGTGGTCGAGGCGTCGGGCTCGTCGCGGATGACCTGGGCGACGGCGGCGCGATGCGTGGCTACGACGACGCCGGGCGCAATCTCGATGTGCACCTGCTGCTCGTCAACCGACGAGATCGTGCCATAGATACCGCTTGTCAACATGACGCGGTCCCCCGGGGTGAGAGCGGACTGCACCGCCCGTGTCTCCTGGGCACGTCGCCGAGCCGGCCTGATGAAGACGAAGTAGGCCAACGCAATCACCAAGACCAGCGGCAGCAGACTCTCTGCTGTCTTCACCAACGACTCCTTGACCCGGTCTCCGCGTTGGACTCAGCGGACCGACACGATGACGAACACAGACGAACACAGACGAACACAGACGAACAGACATTCCTTGGTCATACCAATAGTGCCGTCACGCATACCGACGACCAAAAGCGGAGTCTAGCCCGAGACCGCGGACGACTCCGAATGCCGGGTCACTGCGTGTCCCGATCGTGACGCCTCGGGGCGACGTGTCGATCAGGCCTGTTCGTCGAACAGCACCGCCTGGTCGGCGAACGCGGAACCGGCAGGCATCACCAGCCCCAGGTGGCTCCACGCTGCGGGAGTGGCGATCCGGCCGCGCGGGGTGCGGGCCAGCAGCCCGGATCTCACCAGGAACGGCTCGGCAACCTCCTCGACCGTCTCGCGCTCCTCACCCACCGCGACCGCGAGCGTGCTGAGGCCGACCGGCCCACCGCCGAAGCGTCGGCATAACGCATCGAGCACGGCGCGGTCGAGGCGGTCGAGACCGGACTCGTCGACCTCGAAGAGGGCAAGCGCTTCGTGCGCCAGGGGTTGCGTCACGATGCCGTCGGCTCGCACCTGGGCGAAGTCACGGACTCGCCGCAACAATCGGTTGGCGATCCTGGGGGTGCCGCGGGAGCGGGACGCGATCTCGGCAGCCCCGTCGCGGTCGACGTCGACCTGCAGCAGGCGGGCCGAACGCTCGACGATCTGAAGCAGCTCGCCGGTCTCGTAGAACTCCAGATGTCCGGTGAAGCCGAACCGGTCGCGCAGCGGGCCCGGAAGCAGCCCGGCCCGGGTGGTGGCACCTACCAAGGTGAAGGCCGGTATCTCGAGCGGAATGGCGGTGGCACCCGGACCCTTGCCGATCACCACGTCGACCCGGAAGTCCTCCATCGCCATGTAGAGCATCTCTTCGGCTGGGCGGGACATCCGGTGGATCTCGTCCATGAACAGCACATCGCCCTCGTTGAGGCCGGACAGGATGGCGGCCAGGTCGCCGGCGTGCTGGATAGCCGGGCCGCTCGTGAGCCGCAGCGGCTTGCCCATCTCAGCGGCGATGATCATCGCCATCGTGGTCTTGCCCAGGCCGGGCGGGCCCGACAGGAGCACATGGTCGGGAGTGCGCGCGCGGCCACGAGCGGCGGTCAGAACCAGGCCAAGCTGCTCACGCACCCGCTCCTGGCCGATGATCTCGTCAAGGGTGCGCGGTCGCAGCGCGGCTTCGACCGCACGCTCATCACCGTCGGCCTCAGCCGCCACGAGCGATCGATCGGACTGGGTCTGCTGCGGCGAAGGGTCGTGAAGGTGAGGC
>JBOHDU010000325.1:0-5285 GCA_050700615.1 Nocardioidaceae bacterium | reverse complement strand
GTTCAGCACCTTGGCCAGCAGCTTGAGCAGGGTGGCCCGCTCGGCGCTGCTGAGTCCGGCTAGGACCGCCACGTCGATCTTGCGGATGCCGGGTAGGAGCCGGTCGGTCACGGCTTGCCCCTCGTCGGTGATTTCGATGAGCAGACTGCGCCGGTCGTCGGGGTTGGCGACGCGCCGAACCCAGCCATGGCGTTCGAGGGCGTCGATGGTTGCCGTCATCGTCGCCGACGAGGTCAGGGTCCGTTCGCTGATCTCACTCGGAGTCAGCAGCCGATCAGCGCCCTCGATCACCGCGAGGCTGTTGAGGATCGGCTGCGAGGCGCCGATGGAGGCGCGCATCGCCCGGTCGATCTCGGCGGTGCGGGCTTGGCCGGTTCGGATGAGCGTCGCCATGATCTCGGCCGCGCGCGGTTCGCCATCGGGGAACTCGACCTGGAACTGGGGTCCGACCTTGACGACGCCCAGCGCGGCCGCGGACGGCGATGAGGCGCTCGCCTTGCGCGGCCGGCCGGAGCGTCGTGGTTCAGACAACTTCGAAGATCTCGATTCGGGGCGCCGACGTCACACCCGCGTTGTCCATGCCGGCCTTGAGTTGGGGGTCGTTGGCGAACCCTGTCGCCTTCTCGACGCTGGGGAAGTCATGGGTGATGAAGAGGTCGTTCGCGTTGCCTGGGTCGCGCAGCACCTGCTGACCAGTGCAGCCGTACTCGGCCCGCAGCGAATTGAGACTGTCGTACACCGGACGCCAGGTGGCGTAGTCAGCGACAGTGTGACGTACGGCAAGGGTTGCGCTCATGGGATACCTCCGAAGTGTCAGGGAAGCTACCTGCTTCCTTCGCGCACGCCATCAGTAGTTCAGTACCGAAACAAGTATCTCAGTTCCGAATTAAAATAATCTGGCGAGTCTCAGTTTGAGAAGACGCCGTAGGCCCGAGACCCTCAGCGTGCGACGGACCGTAGTTCCGTCCCGTGCAACCGCCGCAACAGGGCTCCCGCCACACGGTAACCTTCAAGAACCGAGGGCTGCCGAGCTCCCGCGCCGGTGATCCGTACTCGTCGTTCACGGTGAGGAAGCCCATCACGGTTCGCGGAGGCCTCGCTGCCCCCTGGATGGACTCCCACCCGACGATGCCTTGGCGGTCCTGGACAAGTTGCACGACGCGGCGGTGATGTTCGCGGGCCTTCCCAGTCCTCTGGCCGGGCCGACGTCGCGGACTTCGAGCGGGGCGTGCGCGATCTTAAACGCATCGTCTTGACGCGCCGCTGACACATGCCCGCCGATGGGCGGCCAGTTCCCGACCGACAACCGAGATCGCGGCCGCCCGTGACCAGCCCGCTCGACGTGCCGCTCGATCCCAATGGCTAACGTGGGTGAGGAAGGCGCGTCACTCCGCCTCGTTCAGGCGTCAAGGTCCGCACCTGTCGAGCTTGCCGACCATGGATGGGCCGTCGGCGAGGAGCGCCTGTCCGCCGACGCCGGACTTTGGTCAAGCCGGCGGCTTCTTGCGACTCTGGCGCGGCTGAGCCGGCAGCTGCTGGGTCTCGACATCGGGTAAGACTTCCAGGGGCGAGGTCGGTAGCGCTGTACGGGTAGAGGGGCTTGGGGTTGATGTGGGTTGCGGAGCTCCCCGATCGCGGGGCCGGCCCAGGTACGGCTGCCGGGGGCGTGCCGCACCCCCGAGCTCGAGCTGACGTCGGACCCGCTGCTCCAAGTGCATTTCGCGAAGGAGCCGCCGGACCGTCGAGAGCGCGACGGCATTCAGCTCGCGCAGCTCAGGAGTCGCTTCAAAGGTGAGCAGGTCCTCAAGCCGAGCCCGCGCCTCCTGGAGTCCGTCGAGAGCCACCTGGAGCGCGAGAACGTCGTCGCGGCTCAACTTCGCCGCAGGACTGGCGTCGTTGCGAACGAGCTGTCCGAACGCGTCGATACCAGCGGCCACCTCACGCAACGTCTGAGCGAGTCCTAGGAACAGGTCACCAACAACACCGTCTCGAGTGGAATCTTGCTCGGCGGTGGCGTCCAGCAGCGCGCGGAACATCGAGCGAACGGCGACCGCGCAGTGCTCCAGCGCCTCGAGACCTTGGCGCAGACCCGGCCCGAGGTCCGGTGTGCGGAGTGCGCGCAAGTTGAGCCGGCGACCCTCCTCGGCGTGGGTCAGGGCAGAGCCCGCTCGAGGAACCACCTCGTGGATGATCCGACGCGCCTCGTCCAGCCACAGCCGGGCAGACGGTGTGATCTCGTCGCGCTGCTGAACGAGCTCCGACAGCTCCCCGGCGGCACGGTTAACCAGGTCACTCATGGAATCGGCAAGCCCGTCGATGGCGTTGGCCGCAGAAGCGCTGGCGACCTTGGGAGGGAAGACCAGGTTCGCCGCCACCGCGACCGCGGCCCCGACCAGCGTCTCCACGATCCGCTGCCAGGCCGCCGAACCCGTTCCGAGCGTTCCGACCCCCAATACGAGCATCGCGCTGATCGGCACCTCGAGGAGGTTGCCGCGCAGCCGCAACGCCTGCCCGAGCGCCATCGAGACGAAGATCAGCACGCCCAGGCTCCACCACTCCAGCGGTACCACGGAGGCGAACAACACCGCCAGGACGACGCCGGTCACTACCGCCACCACCCGGTCCAAGCCACTGGTCAGCAGCGTGACCGGAGTGACCTGCACGACGAGCATCGCGGTCAACGGCGCGAGCAACGGCTGGGTGTCCGGAAAAAGCAGCCTGCCCACAACGTAGGCCGCAACCGCCGCGACCGTGATCCGCAGCGCCCAGGAGACCCCGACCCGCCAGCCGGTTCGCAGCAGGCTCAGCTCGCGGTCGAGATTAAATGGCAAGAACTTGCGCACAATCCATCATGAGCGCTCCGGCACGCGCCCTCCAAAGGCCCCAGCGGGGCGTGCGTCACTTCGCCGGGATCCAGCGCCATCCAGGTTGCGTCACGTCGCGTGACCCGGCGCATCGCGACCTTCGTCTGCTGACGTCGGGAAGAAGCCCCTGCGATGCTTCGGTTGCACGCTCCCCTTGACCGCCCCGATGCCGGAGGCCCGTTATGCCACGACAGATCGTCTTCACTCCCGATGCCCCCAGCTCGCCGCTGTTTAGCCAGGCGGTGAAAGCAGGGCCGATGGTGATCGTGTCTGGGATGGTCGGGGCCGATCCCGAGACGGGCGATTTGGCCGGGGAGACGACCCAAGATCAGACACGCCAGGCGTTGGCGAACTGCCAAACGATCCTCGAGGCTGCCGGCGGCGACCTGGAGGACGTCCTCGAGATCGGGATCCTGCTCACTAACCCCGAGGACTTCGCCGGACTGAACGAGGAGTACGCCCGCTGGTTCCCCGTGACCCGCCGGCACGCTATGTGGCAAAACTCGGCGTCGACGTTCCCGGACTGTTGGTGTCGATCCGGATGACCGCCTACCTCGGCTGACCCGCTTCAACCGCCGCATCAAGACGCCCACGAAGACGCGCGTGCGTAGCGCTACTGCGTCGACCACCCGGCAGCCAGAAGATACGGACAACACCCTGAGCAGTCTGTAACGCATCTCGTCGACGGCGAGGCTCCTAGGCTCCGCCGCTGGTCTCCGCCAGTGAGATGAGAAGACCAGCCGCTCGAGCCTGCGCCGTGACGGCGACGGTGGACTCCTCTGCCAGCGGCTCGAGGTAGCGCAGCACGCAGATCACGGCGGCTGAGGCCAGGTAGTAGGAGAGTGCTTCGGGATCGTGCCCAACCTGTAACTTCGGGATCAGCTCGACCCCGTGGGGCAGCCGTTTGGTGAACCGCATGAACGTGGTGGCGGTGGGGTGCACGTAGCGGCTGAGGTTGCGATAGGTGAGGTACATCTGGCGGCCGGTCTCGGTGTCGCCGAAGAGGTTCTTCACGGTGTTGAAGTCGGGGTCGACGTTCTTGCGCCTTTCGGGGACTCGGCGGGTTCGATGCCGGCGTCGCGGACAACCTCGTACCAGCGGTGCTGCTCGACCTCGGCCTGGCGCAGGAAAAGATGAGCGCGGCGGACAAATCACGCCGACCTCATCCAGAGCGCCGAAGACCATGATCCGCCCCGGAGAGTCCGGAGTGGTTCCCCGGGTTTCAAGGAGTCGAGGTTGCTGGATTCTGGTGTCTGACACCAGGAGGCAGAAGTGGCACGACCGGGGTATCCGGCTGAGTTTCGGAGGAAGGTTCTCGATCTGGTCGAGGCTGGCCGCACGATTGCGGACGTCGCACACGATCTCGAGATCAGCGAGCAGTCGATCTACACCTGGCGACGGCAGGACCGCATCGACCGGGGCCTGGTTCCCGGCCTGAGCAGCACCGAGAAGGCTGAACTGACCACAGCCAAGAAGCGGATCGCGGACCTAGAGGCCGAGCTGGCGGTTAGTCGTCGGTCGGTCGAGCTGTTGAAGCAGGAGGTCCGCCCAAAAGGCGGTACGCGGCGGCCGAAGTGATGGCAGGTGAGCATCTCCCTGTTCATCTGGTCTGTCGCGTCCTCGGCATCTCAGAGTCGGGCTATTACGACCGAAAGACCCGGGCCCCAGCTCAGCGCACGATCCGGCACGCGTGGCTGACCGACTTGATTCGTCAGATCCACATCGACTCCCGCGGGACCTACGGCTCGCGCCGGGTGCACGCCGAGCTCACCCCTGGGCACGGAGTCGCTGTCGGTCACGGTGCGGTTGAGCTGTTGATGCATCGCGCTGGCATCGCCGGCGCTGCGGGCAGACCGAAGTGGAAGCGGAACAAGCCTGATTCCATCTCTGCCGATCATGTTGAACGCCAGTTCGCGAGGTCGGCACCGAACCAGTTGTGGATCACCGACGTGACGGAGCATCCGACGCGGGAAGGGAAGATCTACTGCGCGGTCGTGCTGGATACCTACTCGCGCCGCGTCGTCGGCTGGTCCATCGACTCCTCACCGAACGCTGCGCTGGTCACCAACGCGCTGGGCATGGCAATCGACTCGCGTCTACCGCTGCCAGGCACGGTGATCCACTCAGACCAGGGCACGGTCTTCGCGTCGTGGGCCTTCACCCAGCGGGCGAAGGACTCCGGGCTGGTGCCGTCCATGGGCAGCGTTGGCGATTGCTACGACAACTCGATGATCGAATCGTTCTGGTCCCGGATGCAGGTCGAACTCCTCGACACCAGGCGATGGAAGACCCGGGGGTCGAACTCGCGAACGCGATCTTCGACTACCTCGAGATCTGGCACAACCGCCGTCGACGACACAGCCAACTCGGGATGGTCTCCCCGGTAGAATTCGAACGCAGTCAAGCGATCACCGTGGCATG
>JBOHDU010000324.1:0-4972 GCA_050700615.1 Nocardioidaceae bacterium | reverse complement strand
GGGGTGTTCCACGCCGTGACGGGGATGCATGGCGACATCATGATTCCGGAGGATCGGCTGAAGGCGGCCGTCGTCAAGGCTGCCATCGGTGGACAGCCCCTCATCTGCGAGATCGAGAAGCTCCTAGGCAAGCAGTGGGACGACGCGCTGGAGCCCTTCCGACATGCTGGCGAGGGTGCCCCCGTCCGATGGCTGCACCACGTCGTCTGACCCCTTCACGCGCGAACGGTCAGTTATTCGCGCGCGACCGGTCAGTTGTTTGCGCGCGACCGGTCAGTTGTTTGCGCGCGACCCGTCAGTTATTTCGCGCGACCCGTCAGTTATTTCGCGCGACCCGTCAGTTGTTGCGCGCGACCGGTCAGTTGATTTCGCGCGAAGGCCACCGGCGGGTCTTTGGGTTGGATTCACACAACGCTCGCAAGGTCGAACTTGTCCACAGAGATGGACGGTGCAACTGTCACGGATGGGGGTGATCAGGCAAGCGTCTGTGTCCATGATGTGCTCTCCACGTCAACGGATCCCAGTCGGACCGTTCACTTCGGCCCAAGCCTCTGCCCAGGGGGTTTCACGGCGTCGGCTCACCGAGCTCGTCGAGTGCGGTGAGGTACGTCGCGTTCTGCGGGACGTGTATCAGTGGGCTGACGTGCCCGACACGCTCGACGACCGGGTGCTCGCCGCCTCGCTCGTGCTGCACCCTTTCGGCGTGTTTTGCGACAGAACGGCCGCTTGGCTTCATGGGGTAGATGCGCTGTCGTTTCGCGAGTTGGAGATTCTCCCGCCGGTCGAGATGGTGGTGCTTCGTGGTCATACCCGGCCTCGTCGACTCCACTGTCGCGGTGGCGAACGAGACCTGAACATCGGCGACGTGACAAGCGTCGGCACATGCCCCGTCACCAGCGCACTGCGAACCGCGCTCGATCTCGGATGCAAACTCAAGAGGTCCGAGGCTCTTGCTGTGCTCGACGGGTTCTTACGTCGAGGACTTGTAACCCGAGAGGAGATGCTAAGCCGGCTACCCACCTATCGTGGTCGGCGAGGCGTCGTCCAGCTGCGCCGGCTCGTCCGGTTAGCCGATCCACGTGCGGAGTCAACCGGCGAGTCATGGACTCGACTGGCGATTGTCGATGCAGGTCTGCCGACGCCGGAGCTTCAGCACTGGGTGTGTGACCGCGGCGTGCCGGTGTTTCGACTCGATCTGGCCTTCCCCAAGAGCAAGGTGGCGATCGAGTACGACGGTATGGAGTATCACGACCAGCCGGCCGACCGCGCGCGCGACGCGTCCCGACGCGAGTGGCTACGTCAAAGAGGGTGGACAGTGATCGTTGTCCGCAGAGAGGATCTCTCGGGCGACCGACGCGACGCTTGGTTGGGCCGGCTCTTGAGGACCCTCCAGGACAACTGACCCCACGTGCGTCCGGCCGAACGTCCGGCCCAGTGGACCCACCGTCGTTTCGGCCCGAGGCAAGCGGTGACGGCTCGGCGGTAAGCGGGTGACGGGTCGGCAGTAAGCGAGTGACGGGTCGGCCGTAAACAAGTGACGGGTCGGCAGTAAGGAAGTGACGGGTGGGCAGTAGGGGTTAGAGGGGGATGTTGCCGTGGGCGCCGCGGGTGCCGGTGTCGGCCGCGGCCAACGCGGCGGCGAGGGCAGACCGGGTGGCAGCCGGCTCCACCACCTCGTCGACGACGCCGATCTCGACTGCTTTGTCGACGCCGCCCGCGATCCTCTCGTGTTCGGCGGCGAGGTCGGCCTCGACCGCGGGACGCAGATCTGGCGCGACGGCGGCGATCTTGCGCCGGTGCAGCACACGGATCGCCGCGACTGCCCCCATCACGGCTATCTCGGCACCCGGCCACGCGAAGACCCGGGTCGCGCCGAGAGCGCGAGAGTTCATCGCGATGTAGGCGCCGCCGTACGACTTCCTCGTCACCAAGGTGACCCTCGGGACTACCGCTTCGCTGAACGCATGCAGAAGCTTCGCGCCGCGACGTACGACGCCGTCCCACTCCTGCCCCACCCCGGGCAGGTAACCCGGGACGTCGACGACCACGAGCAGGGGCAGCCCGAACGCATCGCACATGCGCACGAAACGCGCCGCCTTCTCGGCCGAGGGCGAGTCGAGGCAGCCGCCGAGGCGCAACGGATTATTGGCAATGAGCCCGACGCTGCGGCCACCCAACCGCCCGAGTGCGGTCACGATGTTCGGCGCCCAGCGCGCATGCAGCTCGAGCATGCTGTCGCGGTCGAGCAGCTGGGCGGCGAGCGGATGCACGTCATAGGCACGTCGCTTCGACGTCGGTAGCTGCTCGGCCAGGTCGACGTCGGCCACCGTGCTCACGTCGAGGGTGCCCTGATCGCCGAGCAGCGACACGATCCGTCGCGCCTCGCCGATGGCGTGCTCCTCGGAGTCGGCCAGCACATGCACCACCCCGGAGCGTCGGCCATGCGGCTCTGGCCCTCCGAGCCGCAGCATGTCGACGTCCTCGCCGGTGACCGAGCGCACCACGTCGGGCCCGGTCACGAAGATCCGACCCTCCGGCCCGAGGATCACCACATCGGTCAGCGCCGGCCCGTATGCAGCCCCGCCCGCCGCCGGGCCGAGCACGACAGAGATCTGGGGGACCTTTCCCGACGCCATCGTCATGGCGTGGAAGATCTTGCCCACGGCATCAAGCGACAGCACCCCCTCGGCCAGACGCGCCCCGCCCGAATGCCACAGCCCGACGATCGGCGCCCGGTCGGCGATCGCGCGCTCGTAGGCAGCCACGACGACCCGGCAGCCGTCGTCACCCATGGCGCCGCCCATGATGGTGGCATCGGAGCAGAAGGCCACCGTCGCGGTGCCGTCGACCGTTCCCACGGCTGCCAACATCCCGCTGTCGTCCTCGTCGCTGATCAGCTCGAGGCTGCCGTCGTCGAAGAAGGCACCGAGCCGCTTGTTCGGGTTGCGTGGGTCGCGATCACGCGGAACCTTCAGGGGCCGTGCCGTGGTCGTGGCGTTTTCTGTCGTGGTCATGAGTACCTCTCGGACTCAGCTTGAGCGGAAGGCGATGGCGACGTTGTGACCGCCGAAGCCGAATGAGTTGTTGAGCGCCGCCAGGTCGCCCTCGGGCAGCTCCCGCTTCTCGGTGGCGATGTCGAGCTTCACCGCCGGGTCGATGTTGTCGAGGTTGATCGTCGGGGGCACGACGCGGTCGCGCAGCGCCAGCACCGTCGCGATCGACTCGAGCGCTCCGGCCGCGCCGAGGAGGTGGCCGGTCATCGACTTCGTCGACGTGACGACCACGTGGTCGGTCTCCCCACCGAGAGCGTTGGTGATCGCCAGACACTCGGCGACGTCTCCTTGCGGGGTCGATGTCGCATGCGCGTTGATGTGGACGAGGTCTCGCGGGGTCAGCCCCGACTCGCTGAGCGCCAGCTTCATCGCTCGCGTCGCGCCCAAGCCCTCGGGGTCGGGCTGAGCGATGTCGTGCGAGTCGGCGGTGATGCCGGCGCCGGCGACCTCGGCGTAGACCGTGGCGCCGCGTGCCAGCGCATGCGCCTCGCGCTCGATCACGAGCACGCCCGCTCCCTCACCGAGCACGAACCCGTCCCGGTCGATATCCCAAGGACGCGAGGCCCGCTCGGGATCGTCGTTGCGCTTGGACAGAGCCATCATCTGCGCGAATGCCGCCAACGGCAGTGGCATGATCGCCGCCTCGGTGCCACCCACGAGAACGACGTCGGCGCGCCCCAACCGGATCATGTCGATTCCGTGAGCGATCGCCTCGTTGCCGGAGGCGCACGCAGAGACTGGGGTATGAACTCCCGCCTTGGCGCCGACGGCGAGGCCGACGTTGGCGGCGGCCGAGTTGGGCATCAGCATGGGGATCGCGAGCGGAGAGACCCGACGCGGCCCCTTGTCGTTGAGCAGGTCGTAGTTGCCGAGCAGGGTGTGCACACCGCCGATTCCCGACGCGATGGCCACGCCGAGGCGCTCGCCTTCAACACCGCCTTGGTCGAGACCGGAGTCGGCCCAAGCCTCCAAGGCGGCCACGAGCGCGAACTGGCCCGAGCGGTCCAACCGACGGAGCCGCACACGCTCGAGCACCTCCGTGGGCTCGACGGCGACAGGTGCGGCGATGCGGGCGGCGAGGTCGGCAGCCCAGTCGTCGGTGAGTGCACGCACGCCGGAACGCCCGGCAAGAAGTGCCGACCAGGTCGTGGCGACGTCACCACCAACCGGGGACGTAGTCCCGAGGCCGGTGACGACGACACGTGTGGTACTCATGGGGATTCACCTCATGGGATCGGTGGCCGGGCCGTCATCCGTGACGACGTCGCGCCGTCGTGGCGCGACCCGGCTCAATCGGTTACGGCGGTCAGGCGCCCTGGGCGTTCTCGATGTAGGCGACGGCGTCACCGACGGTCTTGAGGTTCTTGACCTCGTCGTCGGGGATCTTGACGTCGAACTTCTCCTCGGCGGCGACGACGACCTCGACCATGGACAGCGAGTCGACGTCCAGATCGTCGGTGAAGGACTTGTCCATCTGGACGTCCTCGACGGGGATGCCCGCGACCTCGTTGACGATCTCGGCGAGGTTGCTACGGATCTCCTCGGTGCTTGCCATGTGGTGTTCTCCTTCTGTGGTTGGTCCTTGACGGGTCATCGGGTTGTGCGGTTCGGAACGCGTCGCGAGCGGTGGGCTGCCTCACGGCATCGTGACCACCTGGGCTGCGTAGACGAGACCGGCGCCGAAGGCGATCAGCAACGCGGTGTCGCCTGACTTGGCTTCGCCGTCGTCGATCATCCGGCGCAGCGCCAGCGGGATCGATGCCGCCGACGTGTTGCCCTGGTCGACGATGTCGCGGGCGATCGTGACGGTGGCAGGCAACTTCAACGTACGCGCCATGGCATCGGTGATCCGGTTGTTGGCCTGGTGTGGCACGAACAGGTCGAGCTGCTCGGCGGTCACACCCGCGGCATCGAGGGCA
>JBOHDU010000323.1:0-4536 GCA_050700615.1 Nocardioidaceae bacterium | reverse complement strand
GGCTCGGGATCTGGATCGGCTCGATGATGCGCACGGTCGAGGCGGTGCAGGGCTTGATGTTCACGGTGATGTTCCCCTTGACGTTCGTTGCCAACACATTCGCGCCGACCGCAAACATGCCGGCCTGGCTCCGGGTCATCGCTGAGTGGAACCCTGTCTCGGCGCTGACTCAGGCTTGTCGCGAGCTGTGGGGCAACGGCTCGGCCGCCACCTCCGACGCCGCTTGGCCGATTCGGCACGCCGAGATCGCCAGTGTCGGGTGGGCGTTGCTGTTGACCGCGCTCTTCGCTCCGCTGGCACTGTCCGCATTCCGCCGGCGCTCCCAGGACTGAGACACCTTCGCCTGACGAGCCGGGCGGCGGCGGGTCGGCCGATTGAGTCGAGGTCCTTCTGGGGAGTGCCCATCCCGCTGTCGGGCACCGAGAGGACTGCCTCGCCGTCCTTGTTGCCCAGCTCGACCGCAACCGTGCCGTCCGTCGGCGTGAACGTGATCGCGCTGCTGAGCGGGCCGATGCGGACGAGCGCCCGGGTGGGGTTGATGCGCACGTCCAGTACGGACGCGGAACCGGGCTGGCGTCGTACGCTTGCCGACAACTGCGGGCACAGGTTATGGGCTGGCTTGCTTCGCGGGAGCAGGCCCTCCCGCGAAGGCGGCTCCGCGTTTGCGCGCGAGGGTGTGCGTGAGGGCGGCGAGCTGGCGGTACGGATCGCGCTGGCCGGCCTGGTCTTCGGCCTCGAGTAGGTCGTCCAGCGGGAAGCTCGTTGCCGTCGCCTGGGGCGGCTCGGAGCGCTCGGCGGCGTGGGGATCGTCGGGGTGGACTTGGGCTGCGCTTTTCACCAGATCGGCTGGACCGTGGGAGTTCGAAGACTCATCGACGCGAGGGGCCAGGTGCTCCCAGTGGTCAGTGAACAGCCGGACGCCGTACCACGCCACGACCTCGGCATCAGCCTCCACCAGCCGAGCGCGGACGTCCGATGCGCGATCGGCGCGGGCGCCGACGACTCCCAAGCGATTGGTGTAGTGATCGGCGTCGAACCCCTCGACGGCCGCCTGCCACCGGCCGGTCATGCCCGCCCGCATGGCGATCCCGGCCTGGTTGCGGCTCAGAATCGACACCAGCCCGCCGGGACGCGCCATCGCCACGATGGCTCTAACGGCCTCAGCCAGCGATGGCAGGTACATCACGACCCCGTGGCAGCACACCACGTCCCAGCTATCAGGCCCGAGCTCGGCGAGATCGAACAGGTCGCCCTGACGCCAGGTCAGCATCCGGCGTACGTCGGCCGGCTCCGATGCGGTCGCGGCCCGGGCGAGCTCGAGCAGGTCCGGCGAAGGGTCGACCCCCGTGACGTGGTAGCCGTCGGACGCGAGCCGGATCGCCTGAGTGCCCTGGCCGCACCCGATATCGAGGACGCGAACCTCGGCACCGCCGTCGGCCGCAGGCAGGTGGCGATGAAGCTGCCGGGCAACGAGCTCCTGACGTACGACGTCCCGGATGCCCCCCAGGCCCTCCACCCAACGGGTCACCGCCGGTGCGAAGGGCTCCGGCTCGTTGTTCGGCACGACTCGCACCGTACTCCGCCAGAAACTCGCCTTGGTGGCGGTCGTTTGCCGGCACGTGGCGGCAGACGTAGGGGTGGGGCCGGTTCTGGCGGTCGTTTGCCGGCACGTGTCGGCAGAGGTACGGGTGGCGCGGGGCTGTTACTGCTGCGCGGGGGTGTTACTGCTGGATGACGGACAGCACGTTTCCGGCGGGGTCCTTGAACCAGGCGATGAGTGGGCCGCCCCCACGGAAGATACCGCTGTCGTCGGTCTCGAGCGGGGTGCCGGCGTACCGCTCGAACGTCACTCCTCGAGCCGACAGGTCGCTCACCGTTTGGTCGATGTCGGTGACCGGGAAGTTGAGGATGGTGAACGTCGCCGGCTCGTGGTTCGGCTTCGGGTAGACAATCGTGTCCCGGTTACCCGCGATGTGCAGGGTCAGGATGTCGTTGTTTTCAGAGACGCTCAGACCGAGGCTCTGGCTGTAGAACTCCTTGGCCCGGGCCAGGTCGTCGACCGAGAAGCCGCTGAACGCCTTCGTGTTCTCGAACATGGTTCACTCCAATCGTCGGCTACCAGATAGACCGGTGGGCCGACTGATTTTCATCGCCCCCGCACGCGTGGCTCGCCGGGGAGTCACCGCCTGCCAGGGTCGCCAGTCATGTTGGGACCAGTCTTCAATCGCCGCCGCGGGCGGCCCGTTCCCGGCTGAGACCGTCACACTGGCGAAACCAGCCTCTTCCGCTTCCATTTTCGGGCGAGGCGAGGGCTGCGTAGGCGGCGGCTTGGATCGCCGGGTGCTCAGTCGCCGTGTCGGACGACGCGAACATCCGTTGCGTCAACCCGATCACCGACAGGTCGCGAACCAGATCGACAGGCTAGGACGTGCCGCAGGCCGCCGCCCCAGTACGCCGTCCAGTGTGGTCTGGTCGGCGAGGTAGGTCGCGAGTGTTGTCACCGTCAGGCTCAATGTCGGTGTGGGCGACTACCTTGGCGGGATGACGACAGAGCCGATGGGCGAGGTCGAAGAGCGGTTCGAGGCGCTGGTCGACGAGCTGGTGGGGTAGCCAGGAGTCACGACACCGGGCGAGGGAGCGAGCAGCGGCTTCGGCTCCAACGCGCTTCGGGTCGATCGCAAGATCTTCGCCATGTTGGTTCGTGGTCGGCTGGTGGTGAAGCTGCCGAAGGCGCGAGTCGACGCTCTCGTCGCGGCCGGTGACGGGGTGCGGTTCGACGCAAACAAGGGAACGCCGATGAAGGAGTGGCTGAGCATCGATCCCGACGCCACGCTCGACTGGCTGCCGCTCGCTCGTGAGGCCATGCAGCACGTCTCGCCACACCGCTGACCCAGTCTTCAGATTCCTCAAGGCTTGGCCCCGGCGACGTTCGAAGGTCACCTCTGTGACCGCCGGGCCGGTAACTCCAAGCGGAGCGAGCCCATGTACACGGCGGCTCGCGGAGAAGTCGACGGTTCGTGCGCAAGTTTGTGACGGCTCGCGCGCTGGCTAGTGACGGGTCGCGGGCAAGTTTATGACGGCTCGCGCGGTGGTTAGTGACGGTTCGCGGGCAAGTTTGTGACGGGTCGCTGGGTGGTTAGGCGCCGCCGGCGGTGACGATCGCGTCGGTGATGAAGCCGGCCAGCAGCCCGATCAAAAGCCCGATCGAGAGCAGGTCCGGACGCTTCGCGCGCGCCGCCACCCCCAGCAGCTGGCAGATCACGTAGATGATCGAGCCGGCCGCCAGCGTCAAGAAGGCGATACTGACGTCGACGCTGGTGAAGCCGTGGCCGATCCACGTGCCCACGAATGTCGGGCCGCCCCCGATCAGGCCGAGCATGAGCAGGAAGCCCCACGTGGGCCGGCGCGCAGCACCTTCGGCATCGAGGTCGCCGGCCAGCGGCGCCACGATCCCGAACCCTTCGGTGGCGTTGTGCAGCGCGAAGCCGATCACCAGCAGGGTGGCCAGTGCGACCTCGTTGGAGGCGGCGGACTGCCCGATGGCCAGGCCTTCGGCGAAGTTGTGCAACCCGATCCCCAGCGCGATCATCAGCGCCAGCCGGCGGGCTGGCGACCAGCCGGCTACGCCGTGCAGCACCGGCTGGTGTTCGTTGACCGACATCGCCCCGGGCCCCATCGGGCGGGCCCGCCGCATCGCGCGCCCGAGGTACTGCTCGTAGCCCACCAACGCCAGCAGCCCCACCGTCAGACCGAGGGCGAAGAGCGCGCCGTAGCCGAACACCGGCCCGAGGCCGCCGGTGTGGTCATGCACGGCGGCCAGTGCCTGGTCGATCGGCTCCCACGCCGCGCTGAGCACGTCCCAGGCGAGGAAGAGCAGGATGCCGGTAGCGATGGCGTTCAAGAAGAGCCGCAGGGACGGCATCGGGCGACGAAGCCGGCCGATCGGAAGACCGATCAGAATCGTCACACCGGCGATGAAGCCGAGCAGCAGCGTCTTGGACAGTTCCATGAATGGGCTCCCACTACCATGATCGAGTTAGGTAAGCCTCACCTATCTCGCGGGAAATTGCAAATCTCGATCCCCGCTGCCCGCTCGGCCTCCTCCAGGGTACGCGAGCGAACTCGTTCTCCGGTTGCTGCGGTCGCGCTCGGCCGCGGGACAGTCAGGCCGAAGCGAGCACGCGGAGTACGCCGCGCGCGGGGCGACCCAGCCATCGTCCTTCGAGCGCTCGCGGCTACGCCCGGCGACGTCCTTCGAGGGCTCGCTGCTGCACCCGGCTACGCCTTCCGGGTGCTGGCGGCTGCCGCGTCGGCCATGTACCAGGCGGCGGCGACGGTGGGCATCGGGCGCGCGCGCCCAACCTGGCCCGGCCTGAAACGCCCGCGCGGGCTCAGCCCTGGGGCGGCGTCTCGACGAGGAGGTAGCTGAGCAGGGTCCCTCCGACCTTGTCGGCTGCCGCGTCGGCCATGTACCCAGGCGGCGGCAACGGTCGGCATCGGGCGCGCGCCCAGCCTGGCCACGGCCGAGATACGGGG
>JBOHDU010000322.1:0-9514 GCA_050700615.1 Nocardioidaceae bacterium | reverse complement strand
GTAGGGGGGTCAACCCTCACTTCCCACGGCCTGTACGCCGTGGGAAGTGACGGTTACGCTCCCTACCTTGATGAACCGCGGCGTATCTGCTGGAGCTTTCCGTTGGGACGGCGTTGCTGGCAGCCTTCGTACTGCGGCGTCGCGCGCGTCCTTTCCAGTCTCGATAAGGGGTCAGCCACTCCAGCAGGCGACAACAGCGGTGGCGAGACCGTACGCCAGGTCGGTGCGCGACTGATGACCCGGGACGACCTCCCTCGACAGCCCGGTGGCATCTACCTGAAGCGTCTTGCCATCCTTGAGAAAGACGACGATCCCACTGCGGGTCTCGAACGACGGGAGCCCAAGGGCCGAGAGCCCGCGCAGGGACTGGGTGTGACCGAGCCGATGTCGCAAGGCGTTGAAGTACCCGCGGCCGACCGCGGCGGAGGAGTCGTGCACCGAGAGCACCAGCCGGCCTCCTGACACTCGGTATGTGCAGGTGTAGATCTGGTGCGTCCAGGAGTCTGTTGGACTGGGCGGGCTCGACAGACCGAGCAGGCTCGCAACGTGGTGCCTCGTCTCCGACCCACAGATCATCGCCGCCGCCGCTGACGGGCGATCCATCGACGTCATTCCCGACATCCTCATTCCCGACATCGTCATCCCCGGCATGGTCGTGCCTGGCATCGTCATCCCCGGAGACATCGGCGTGCTGTGACTGTGATCGGCCGGAGTCACAGCACACCCCGCCGACAAGGCGAACACCGGGGCGAGCAGCACCAGGAGTGCATGGCGGCCATTCACGTCGTCCTCCGAACCGAGTTGGGCGAGACTGCATGACAGCCTCGATATCTCGGGTTCGACGCCCGCACGGTCCCGGATTGCATGCGAGCCGAAGCTCCGTCCCCCGCTCATCTGGAATGGCAGCGGGAGCGGGTTGCCCTGGGCCGGGTAGGCGCCGCCGCTGCCGCGGGCGAGCCCGACAGGGCGGCGCTCTGACTCCCGGTGCGGACTCAGGCAGCTCAGCCGTGCCGCGGCGAAAGTCCACGATTCGACCAATCCAGGCGAGGGGTCGGCTCCGAACCCCTGGGCAAGCACGCCTGCGACCAGCCTGCTCCAAGGAGGCGTGGGTGTCGTGAGATCGACGTCCATAGGAAGGGACTGACCTTATGTACAAGCCCACTCGAGTTTTGGTGCCGTTGGCTGCTGCCGCGATCACGATGGCGATAGCGCCGATGGCCACCGCGTCCAGCGCCAACGGGACCACGTACGGCGCCTCCTTGAGCCAGATCAACCACTCAGGTGGTTCGGGGATGCTGACGCTGACCCTGAAGGGACGCACCGCGACCATCAACGAGCACTGGTCGGGGCTGGCCGCGACGTTCAGCGGCGCACCCTACCCGCACGTGCAGCACATCCACATCGACGGGCAGGGCGTGTGTCCGACCGTGTCCGCCGACAAGAACGGCGACGGCGTGATCAGCACCACCGAGGGGGCGCCGGCGTACGGCGGCATCGGAACCACACTGTCGGTACGCGGTGACACCTCCCCAGCGGCCGCTACGAACCTCAAGATCGCGCCTTCGGGGTCAAGCACCGACTACCACCGAACGATCACGCTGGACGCCAAGACGGTCCAGTCGATCAAGGCCGGCACCGCCGTGATCGTGGTGCATGGGCTGGACCCGTCCACACTGAGCAAGAAGGCGCAGGGCGAGAAGAGCGACCTGGTGCCATCGCTGCCGTTGGCTGCGACCTCCCCGGCTCTGTGCGGAACCCTGACTGCGATGCCGGTCGGTGGCCCGCAGACGGGCTACGGCTCGACGGCAGGGACCGAGGACCTCGGCCTGTTCGGGCTCGGCGGGGGCCTGCTCACGTTCGCCGGCGCCGGCCTGCTGTGGGCCCGCAAGCGCGACCGGCTTGACGCGCCGACGCAAAGCTGACCCACGATGGCGCATCGCCTTGCTGCGATGACCAGCCGCGGCGGCCGCCGGCACCTGATCTACCTGATCTGCCTGGTGGCCGCCGTCGGCGGGATCGTCGCGATCCTTACCGCGGTGGCCGCGCAGCGTTCCGCACCGCAGCCGCCGCCCTCGGCGGCGGGGACCATCGGTGCCTACCGCAGCCCGCACCGCGATCAAACTCATCGGGACACCGGCCGCAGATCGATCCCGCCCACGCAGCAGGGCCTCCGCCCGGGGCCTGGTTCAGCGCAGCGCTCAGGACCAGCCCCGATGGCGGCCTCCGTCCCGGTCCGCATCGACATCCCCGCCATCCGCGTGCACGCCGCGGTCATCCCCCTGGGCAAAGCGCCCGACGGCACCCTCGCCGTCCCCCAACCCGGCCCCAACCTGAACAAGGCCGCCTGGTACCGATACTCCGTCACCCCCGGCCAGGACGGGCCGTCTGTCATCGAGGGCCACATCGACTCAGACCTCGGTCCCTCCGTCTTCTTCGAGCTCGGCGCGCTGCGCCCGAAGGACACCATCCGCATCACCCGAGCCGACAAGTCCGTGGCCGTGTTCACCATCAACGGGGTACGTGCCTACCCAACCCACGCCGCCTTCCCCACCATCCCCGTCTTCGGCGCCGGCCTGGACCGCCCCACCCTGCGACTGATCACCTGCAGCAACTTCAACCACGACACCGGCCACTACCAGGGCAACACCGTCGTCTTCGCGCACCTCACCTCGCACACCTCCTGAGCCCGCGGCACGTCGCCGTCCATGACGGCGTCTGCGTATCCCGTCTCCGTTGAGGAGTTCACTGTGTCCAGGCCGGCTGGGATAGGGTTGGTTCCGGACAATCTAATTCCGGAATGACGAGACGATGTCGGACAACGTGAGCCCCACGGCGCGAGCCTTGACTGCCCTCGAGCTGGTCCAGAGCACCCCGGGCATCACGGCGGACCGGCTGGGCGAAAAGTTGGGCGTCTCGGAGCGGGCCGCCCGGCGCTATATCGCCATCCTCCGCGAGGCCGACATCCCGATCGAGTCGGCACGTGGCCCCTATGGTGGCTACCGCATCGGCCGCGGCCTGCGGTTGCCACCCCTGATGTTCGGCGCCACCGAGGCCCTCGGCCTGGTCATGGCGGTGCTCGACGGGCACCACGACCCGAGCGATCCGGACGACGCCGTCGGCCGGGCGCTTGGCAAGATCGTGCGGGCACTCCCGGAAGCGGTGGCCGCCCAGGCCGAGGCCGTGCGTCGTACCACGGCACCTGCGCCGGATCGTGCCGCCGCCAGACCGGATCCCGAGATCACGACCACACTGGTGCAGGCGTGCTCAAGCCGCCGAAGCGTGCGGATCGACTACCGCTCGGAGGCCGGGTCGGAGTGGCTCGTCGAGGTCGACCCATGGGCAGTGGTCGTACGCCACGGGCGGTGGTACCTGGTCTGCTGGTCCCACCACGCCAACGCCGTCCGCGCATACCGGGTCGACCGGGTCCGCGACGTCGAGCTGCTCGACGATACCTTCACCGCACCAACCGACCTCGACCCCGTCGCCCTGCTGGAGGAACATCTGGCTGTCGGCTGGGAGTACGACGTCGAGGTCGTCATCGACGGGCCGTTCGAATCCGTTGCGCGGTGCGTGCCCCGCACTCTCGGACGACTCGAGGCGGTCGATCCCGCGACCAGCCGGCTGGTCGGCAGCACCGGCAACCCGATGTGGTACGCCGAACGCCTGGTAGCTATCCCCGCGCCGTACCGGATCGTGAAGTGCCCGGAGATCAAGGACGCCGCGCGCGTCCTCGGCTTGCGCCTACTGGCGGCGGCCGGAGCTCCAGCCGACTGACCCGTGAGCCGGACCCAGCCGGATCCAGCCGGATCCAGCGTCTCAATTCGGTGCGCCGACCGGGTTACCGGCTCGCTGGACCGCGTAGCCGGTGTAGCTTCCCGTGCCGCCCAGTGCCGGCGCATCGTGGGAGTAGGCGATGTGAGCCCACCCCGACTGGTCGGTGTCGACGCCGAAGTCGTCGAGCAGTTGCCGTCCGGTGGTGCAGCTGACGCCTCCCTCACAGACCGGCCCCTTGTGCACCGACATCAGCCGGGTATTGGCCCACCCGGAGACGGACTGCCGTTGATTCTGCGCGAAGTAGACGAACCATGTCTGGCTCGCCCCGGAGCCATTCGTGCCGTAGTACACGAGGTCCTCACCGTGGCTCGTGGCGACCAGCCACGGGAAGATGGCCCGCTTCGGAGCGCTGACCGGTCCGGAGCAGGTCCAGCTGTTGCCGTGGTCGCGAGAGATCATGACGTGGATCGTCCGGTCGTTGCTGACCGCATAGAAGATCGTGCCGTTGGGTGCCACCGAGACGTTCGGGAAGTTGTGGCTGAGCCCGTTGGAGCCGAACGACGTGGAGCACGGGATCGGCTTGTCGGTCCAGGTCGCACCACCGTCGTGGGACACCCCGAGAAACGCCTCGTTGTACACCGTGCTGCCGGTCAGCCCCGGGTCCTTCGACGGTGCGACGAACGACTGGTAGCCCCAGAAGGACCCCGCCGGAGTCGGGTTGTCGTGGTCGATCACGAGATTGCCGATCTCGTTGTTCGACGCCTTGTAGTCGGTCGCCGGGATCACCTGGGACTGCTGCGTGTACAGCGTGCCCCCGTTGTCCGAGCGCAGCACATCAATGTTGCTCGTGAGGATGTCGTGATAGGTGAGCAGGCTGGTGTTGGCGCCGTACGCCGCGATCCACTCGCGGTCGTCGATCGGCAGCCCGGCCTGGACCGGCGTCTGGCTGAACGTGTTGCCATTGTCAGTCGAGGTGGCCACATTGACCGAGCCGAGGTTGAGGCTCGCGACGTAGATGCGATAGGTGCCTGCGGCTGACTTGACAGGCGCGAACGCGGTGTCAATGTCTCCGCCCGACGCACCGATGCCGTCCACCGCGTTGGGCTGTCCGGCGTAGGTGAGCCGGCAGCTGCCTGCCCGGCTGGTGCCACCCACCTCAGGCGCACGCCAGTACTGGCTGCCACCGCCAAGGCCGTCCTCGGAGCCCAGCCCGACGAGGTTGGCCCTGGACACGTGAATGGAGGGCTCGCCGGCCACGTTGGTGCCGCAGCCTGACTTCCCCACGGTCTGCTGTTGCATCTCGCCGAAGGCGAAGCCCCCGACGCTGCCACCCGTGGACGACGATGCCGCCGCCGGGACGACACCGGCGATGCTCAAGGTGATTGCGGCCAGCAAGGCCAGCCGCAGTTGCTTCACGGACACCGGACAACCTCCTGGGATCCAAGCGGCCAGTCGTTCGACTACCCGTCACTACCCAACGCGCCACATGACGTGTGGTTACGGGAGACCCGGCGCCGATACGGAGGGGACCGCGGATGCCACCGCGGACGGCTGGGGCACGCACCGTGCCTCGACCCGAAGCTTTCCGGCCGCACTCACCGACCGATATCGGGCGGCCGTGGCGGTCGCTGGGCGCGAAAGCTCCGCGGGATGGTGTCGTCCAGGATCTGATCGCGCAGCGTCACCAGCATGTCGTCCCAGTAGCCGAAGATCGTGCCACCGTGGCTCCTCGAACCGCGCAGGACGAAGGTCGCGTCCGAGATCCGCCGGGCCAGCCAGCGACCGTGGTAGGGCGGCACCATCTGATCCTCCACGCCGTACCAGAGCCATGTCGGCACCGTCAGCCCGGCCACGTCGATGTCCCAGTCGCCGCCCCAGCTGACGTTGTCGCGCGCGAACCCGTCGAGGGTCTGCAGCCCGTCGCGCAGCGCAGCGGCCAACTGGACCTTGGCCGCGTCGTCGAGCCAGCCTCGATCCGCGGTGGCGTCGCTGCTGAAGAACTCCTCGACCATGGCCGCGTCATCGAGATGCAACATCCGGCCGAAGGCCAGCGATCCCTGCTCGACGTACGCCGACACCGCCCCTTCGACGTCGCCGCCATCCACGAGCCGCAGGATCTCTCGCTCGTCCGGCTCGAAGTCGGGTGGCTCGATGGTCCGCCACGGCCCTATCCCGGCGGCGACGCCCACAGCGCGGACCCGGGCCGGGTCCGCGAGGCCGGTGGCGAGCGCGAACGGCCCGCCGCCGGACACTCCGAGCACGCCGAACTTGCCGACCCCGACGAGGTCGGCGACAGCGAGGGTGTCGGCACCAACCGAGGCAAGGCCTGGGGCCGACATCGCCGACCCGCCGTAGCCCGGGCGGTTGAACGAGATCAGCCGCACGCCCCGCCGCCGAGCGGCGTGATGCCCGATCCGGGCCTGCAAGCGGCCGGCGGGTGTCACGTGGTGGTAGAGGATGGGCGCTCCGTCAGGGTCGCCGCCCGTCCAGACACAGACCGCTCGGCCATCGGGGAGCTCGAGCACCAGGTCGGTCTCGTCGCACGCCACGACCTCGACGATAGTCCGGCTGCCAGCACCAAGAGCGCGGCCCAGGACGTCGCGGGACTCGGGTGACATCTCGGCTCTCAAGATCGGCCGTGGGCCAGATTCGCCGGCATAGGTTGCTACGATTGGGACGTTGTAGGCAAACCGGGAGGTGGGCGTGGTTTCACGCCGTTCCGCCAAGCGCGAGCGTCGCGAGCGCGGCGGGCTTGAGAACGAAGTGCTCGCGACGCTCGGCGCGTCGCGCCAGCCGCTGACCCCTTCGGCCGTCCTCGACCAGCTCAGCGGGGGCCTCGCCTACACCACCGTGATGACAACGCTGGTCAGGCTCTACGACAAGGGCGTGATCGCTCGCGAGCGACTCGGCCGTGCCTACGCCTATTCGGTCGTCGACGCGTCGACGGTCGCCGCCCGCCAGATGCGCCGAGTGCTCGACGAGGGCGAGTTGCGTGAGGTGGTGCTCGCTCGGTTCCTCGAAGAGCTCGATCCCTCCGACGTTCCCGTCCTGCAACGACTCCTCCACGACTCCCCGGGGGCATAGTCGGCATGGAGATCCAGATCTACCTCCCCCTGGTCATCTCCGCCGTGCTGGGTCTCACCACGCCATTCCTTGTCCGCAGGATTCCACCCGTCACGGCGGTGATGGTGCTCGTGATCAGCACCATCATCCTCACGGTGACGAGCACGTTCGTGCTCGGTGCGCTGGCATTCACCCTGCTAGCTCAGTTCCCGCCGATCGCTGCGCTCGGCCACTGGTCGGGCTCGGTCCTCGCCAGTTCGGCGTTCGTCCCCCATAGCGTGCTCGTGGGGTCGCTCATCGTCCTCGCCGTCCTCGCGCTGGCCACTGTCCATCACGTCGGAGTCCGGTCGCGTGAGCTGATGGCGGCCCACCAGCTCGGCCTGACGTTCGAGCGCGATGCCCGACGGCAGTTGCACATCGTCGACGAGGATGTCGGCATCCTGGCCCTCCCCAGCACTCACGGCGGCCACATCATCGCCTCTCGTCGAATACTCGCCGCACTCCAGCCCCTGGAACGACGGGCGGTGTTGGCGCACGAGTCTGCGCACCTGGCCAAGCATCACCACATCTACCGGATGATCGTGGATCTCGGCGCCACCTTGAACCCCCTGCTCCGCCCGCTGTCCAGGTCCGTTCGGTTCGCAACCGAGAGGTGGGCCGACGAGGCTGCGGCGGAGGTGGTCGGTGATCGACGCGTGGTGGCCCGCGCGCTGGCCCGGGCAAGCCTGTTCTCTCGCACGGCGCAACCGGGCATCGTCGACGGAGCGTTGGCGCTCGAGGCCGCCGGGACCGGCGTTGTGGACCGTGTCAACGCGCTCCTGAAGCCGAAGCCTCGGCACCGTCCGGCCCTGATCCTCGCGGTCACCGCGCTCCTGCTCGTGAGCGTGACGTCGACGGTCGACGCCCAGCGCGACACAGCCCAGGTCTTCCACCAGGCCAAGACAAGTCCGGCCCATGCCCTCCAGCACCCACACCTCCACCACACCGGCGCCCAGGTCGGCGACGCCCGCTAGACGGACCCGGTCGTTCTGCAGGGTCAGGCTCCCCGCGGGATCACCGCCCGCCGCCGACCTCCGACAAGATGTCGCTCTCGACCGTCCCGGCTGCCCGTCCCCGTGCGACGAACCACTCTCGTCCGCACACCATGCGGAAGAGCGGTCTCGGCAGCCGCAGCAGCAGAGCAAGCGTGCGGGTCCCGGTATCGGCGGTGGCCTGGCTGGCGTGGGCCGCCATCGAGGCCCGCTTGGCGTCCAGCTGGGCACGAACGTCGACGACGTGAGTGAGCTGCTCTCGCGCGGTGTACGCCGACTCGAAGCTCGGCACCTCAAGGCCCGGCGCAATCCAGCGCAGCGACCGCAGCAGCCTTGCGGCTCGAACCAGCGATGTGCGGTCCACCGTGGCCTCGAGCACCGCCGGTCGTCGCCGTGCCAGCTCGGCCGCTCGCACCCCGACGTGGTGGACCTGCACGTGGTCGGGATGGCCGTAGCCGCCGACCGGGTCATAGACGGTCAGCAGATCGGCTTCCTCGTCGTCGAGCAAACCCGCCAGCCGAGCCGCGGCCTCGTCGAGGTCGGCGAAGGAGAAACCACCCCGATCGGCACTCGCTACCTCTGCCATGCCAGAGTCCGCATACCCGAGCCAGACCACCCGGTGCACGCCAAGGGCCGCTGCCGAGGCGTCCAGCTCAGCCTTACGGCGCCGCGCGAGACCGGCGTCGGCCAGCAGGTCGGATGCGGCGAGCCCAGCCTCGCCCTCGGTTGCCACGACCAGCACCACTCGATGACCCTGCTCGGCCATCTTGGCCATCGTTCCGGCCGTGAGGAGTGCCTCATCGTCGGGATGCGCGTGAAAGAAGACGAGGGTGTGCCGAGGCGGGGTGGCCGAGGTCACCAACGGACTCGCGACGACAACCTGTCGAGCACGGACTGCCCGTAGGTCGGGATGGCCGCCTGCTCGAACTGGGCGGCGGTGTAGAGGAGGTCGGCGCGGCCGAGGACTTCCTCCCACGTGACCTGGGGGGCGACCGCGCGGTTGTGGGCGGCCATCTCGTGACGCAGACCCGGCTCGGTGACCAGGGTGGCCATCGCATCGACCATCTCGGCGTCGTCGGACGTCAAGAGTCCCTCGCGCCCGTGGCTGATGAACTCACCGACGCCACCACGCTTGCTCGCCACCACGGGCAGGCCGGCGCAGCGCGCCTCGAGCGCGGCGATTCCGAACGACTCGAGTCGCGCCGGAGCCACGTAGAAGTCGCTGTTGGCGAAGACCTCGCGGATCTCAGGATGCTCGAGTCGGCCCATCAGCCGCACCCAGTCCTGCATGCCGTGGCGGCGCAGGTAGTCGGTCACCACGGGAAGCTGCGGACCGTCGCCGACGATCACCGCCTCGATCCGAAACCGGCTCGGCACGCGCTCACGCAGCTCCTTCAGCATCCGCATCATCGGCAGCGGCCTCTTCCGGCGGGCGACACGCATCACGCTGGCGACTACGACCGTGTCGGGTCGTTTCTCGCCGGCCGGCACGACCCATCGCGCGGCGTCGATACCGTTGGGAATCACCGAGACAGTCGCGTCGGAGCCGATGACCCGCCGCACGGAGTCCGCGGCACGACTGCTCACGGCCGACCAGACGATCGGTTGGCCGCCGAGTCGAAGGGTGGACCCGCCGAGCCTCAGCC
>JBOHDU010000321.1:0-2294 GCA_050700615.1 Nocardioidaceae bacterium | reverse complement strand
GGCCGTCGCCGTGCTCGCCGGAGAAGGAGCCCCCGTACGACGCCACCAGGTCGGCCGCGCGCTCCATGAACCTGCGGTAGATCGCGACCCCCTCGGCGGTGTAGAGGTCGAACGGAATCCGCGTGTGCACGCAGGCTTGGCCGAAGTGCCCGTAAAGGCTCGGGCCGGCGTCACTGGAGTAGCCGAATTCGTCGTACAGCGAGCGGAGGTCGCGCAGGTAGTCGCCGAGCCGATCGGGCGGGACCGCCGAGTCCTCCCAGCCCTCGAACGTGTCCGGATGGCCGGGCACGTGGGCGGTGGCACCGAGGCCGGACTCGCGCACTGCCCACAACTCGTCCTCGCGGTCGGGATCGTCCAGGAACTTCACTTGGGGGTCGTGCTCGGTCTCCTGCAGCGCGTCGAGCATGGCGTCCGCTCTTTCGTCCGCCTCCTGTTGGGTCTTCCCACCGAACTGGGCGAGGAGGAAGCCGCTCCCCCGCGGCAGCTCCTCCAAGGCCTTCGGATTCATGTGCTTGATCTGCTCGTCGTGGATCAGGAAGCGGTCGACGCCCTCGAGGGCGATGGGTTCGTGCTCGACCACGGCAGGTACGGCGTCGCCGGCCTTGTCGATCGTCGGGTAACCGAGAATGACAAGCGTTCGGTGCTTCACCACCGGCACGAGCTCGAGCTCCGCGCGGAGCACCACGACGAGGGTGGACTCGCTGCCGACGAGCGCGCGCGCGACGTTGAACCCCAGCTCCGGAAGCAACGAGTCCAGGTTGTAGCCGGACACCCGACGCGGTATGTCCGGGAAGCGCGCTCGGATCTCGTCGGCATATTCGTCACGCAACCGGCGAAGAGCCCGGTAGACCCTTGACTGCCGGTTCCCCCGGGCCTCGATAGCGGCGTAGTCCTCGTCGCTGGTCTCACCACAGGTGAAGCGGGTGCCGTCGTACAGCATGACATCGAGGCCGGCGATGTTGTCGACCACCTTACCGGTCCGTTGGGCGGTGGCGCCGCAGGAGTTGTTGCCGATCATCCCGCCGAGGGTGCAGTTCATGTGCGTTGCCGGCTCGGGCCCGAAGCGCAGCTCGAACCGTGCCAGCTGTCGGTTGAGGTCGTCGAGCACGATCCCGGGCTCGACAATGCAGCGCCGGGACTCCGGGTCGACGGAAACAACCCGGTTGCAGTACTTCGACCAGTCGATGACGACGGCGGTGTTCGTACACTGCCCGGCGAGGCTCGTGCCGCCGCCGCGGGACAGCAGCGGCACGCCGAACTCACCGCAGATCTTGACGACCTCCGCGCCAGCCTCGGTGGTGCGTGGGACGACCACGCCGATCGGGACCTGACGGAAGTTCGAGGCATCCGTCGAGTAGGCGGCCCGGCTCCCGTCGTCGAACCGCACCTCGCCATCGAGTCGACCCTCGAGCTCCCGTTGCAGGCTTGCGACATCGACATCGTCGAAGCCTGCGCCAACATCGGGACGCGAGGACAACGCGCCTGTCGAAACTGTTCTCATGCGGTGATGATCCTTTGCTCGGAACGGGAGGGACGGTCAGCTGTTGCGCAAGGAGATGATCAGCTGCCGCTTGGTCATCGTGGACCGTCCCTCGATGCCGATGCTCTTTGCACGCGCGTAAAGATCGGTCTTCGTCCAGTCGTCGTAACTCCCAGACGTGCCGCCACGCTTGCCAACCCGTGACCGAGAGGAGGCGGCCGCCGCGTTGGCTATCCGAGCAGACTTCTGCTTGCTCTCACCACTCTTGCGCAGCCCCTCGTACATCTTCTTGTCCTTGACGCTGGGTCCGGGGCGCTTGCGACCGGGCATGACAGCTTCCTCTCGGTGTCGGTATCACGATGGCCGTACCCACATCTCCCATCGTCATGCCTGCACGGGCACAAGCCCGGGCAGCTGGTGCCGCGGCTACCAAAGGCGGCCGCAACGGACATTGCCCATGCATGGGCGGGGGACCAATCGGGTACGTGTGCACTGGGTTCGGCCGGGGACGCCAACGCCAAGGGCGCGGGCCGGCGATGGCGCGCCATCGAGACGTTGTCGCCGAACCGTTACCGATCAGGAGAAGCTACGGGTCATGGACGCCTGTCGGATCTTCGGCCTTCGCGTTCACTTCTCGACGTCCGTCGGACCACGACGTGGATCTGCGATAGGTGTGACGGTGACTGACTAGCGGCTGTTGTGGTGGGCGACGATCTCGCGCGCGACGTCGGCCAGCTTGAGGTTGAGGTCCTGTGACGACTTGCGGAGCATCTCGAAGGCCTCGTCGTCGGTCAGCTTGTAGAAAGCCATCATC
>JBOHDU010000320.1:0-8669 GCA_050700615.1 Nocardioidaceae bacterium | reverse complement strand
GGGCTCCACACCGGGGCGCCGGCACCCAGCGGGAGCGCGGTGAGCTGTCGGGGCTCGCCACCTGCCGTCGGCAGCAGCCACAGCTGCTGGTCGCGGACGAAGGCGATGGTCGTGCCGTCCGGCGACCACGCGGGCGAGGTGTCCGAGGTGCCCTGGGTGAGCTGGCGTGGGGTGCCGTCCTCGACCATCCACAGTGCCTCGACCGGCTTGTCGGCCGCGAGGTCCTGGTTGCGGACGACGTAGACGAGTCGGCTGCCATCCGGCGAGAGGGCGGGCTGGCTGGGGATGGCCAGGTGGGCTAGGTCCTCGATGCCCAGGGGGCGGGTCATGGTCTCTCCTTGGTTCGGGGTAGATCTTCACGGGAGGACGACCCCCTGCCGGGCACGGCAGCGAGGAGTTCCTTGGTGTAGGGATGGGTGGGATCCTGGAGGACCTCGTGAGTCGGTCCGTGCTCGACGATGCGGCCCTCGTGCATGACCGCCACGTTGCTCGAGACGTACCGGACCACCGCGAGGTTGTGGGAGATGAAGAGCAGCGAGAGACCGAGCTCGCGCTGCATCTCCTTGACGAGGTTGAGCACCGCGCCCTGGACCGAGACGTCGAGCGCGGAGGTGATCTCGTCTGCGATCACGACCTGCGGCCGTCCGGCCAAGGCGCGCGCCAGGGCCACGCGCTGACGCTGACCGCCCGAGAGCTGGGCCGGAAGGGTGTCCGAGCGGGTCGGGTCGAGATGGACCAGCTCGAGGAGGCGCGCAATCTCCGCGCGGCGCACGGCTCGCGTTCGACGGCCAGGGCCGATCGCCTCGGCAATGCTCTCCCCGATCGTCATCCGAGGGTCGAGCGAGGAGTACGGGTCCTGGAACACCATCTGCAGCGGCCGGTGCCGACCCTTGCGCGGAACGTCGGCGCCGTCGAGGAGTACCCGTCCTCCGGCCAACGGCGCCAGCCCGACGGCAGCTCGCGCGAGCGTGGACTTTCCCGCCCCGGACTCACCGACCAGGCCGACGACCTGGCCGTCAGGCACCGTCAGGCTCACGCCGTCCAGGATGGTGGCAGCGCCGTACCGGACCGAGACCTCGTCGAAGACCAGCGTGCTCATCGGCAGATCGCCTCGTCGCTCAGGACGCCGTCGTCGATCGTCATGGTCTGGCCGGGATGCCAACAGGCGACCCTGTTGCCGATTGCGTCACTGAGCAGCTCCGGATCGGTCGTGCGACAGCGTTCGTCGGCGAGCGGGCAGCGGGCTGCATAGGCACATCCGCCGGGTACCTCGGCCGGATCCACGGGGCGGCCGGGGATGCTCGCCAGCGGAGCCTCGAGAGGCGTTGCCATGTCGGGCACCGCGGCCACCAGCGCCTGGGTGTAGGGGTGCTTCGCCGCCGTCCACAGGTCGCCGGCAGCCAGCTCCTCGACGATGCGGCCGGCGTACATCACGAGCACGCGGTCGCACACTTGGGCGACCACGGATACGTCATGGCTGATCAGCAGCAAGGCGACGTCCTCGTCCCGGCGGATCTCGGCCAGCAGGTCGAGGACCTGCTGCTGCACCGTGACGTCGAGGGCGGTGGTCGGTTCGTCGGCGATGATCAACCGAGGGCTACCCATCAGACCCATGCCGATCATGGCTCGCTGGCACATCCCTCCGGAGAACTCGAAGGGGTACTGCCGAGCACGGCGCTCGGGGTCGGTCACCTTGACGGCCCGGAGCCGGTCGACGGCACGAGCGAGAGCAGCACGCCTGCCCAGACCCTGGTGCTGGCGGGAGACCTCGGCGAGCTGCGGGCCCATCCGGTGCGCCGGGTTGAACGTGGTCATCGGGTCCTGGAAGACGACGGCGAGGGACTGTCCCAGCAGCTCCTGGTCCCGGTGTCCGTCCAAGAGGTCGGTGCCGACGAACGAGAGTCGGTCGGCCTCGACCCGCCCGGGCTCCTCCACGAGCTGAGCCACGGCCAGGGCGGTGAGTGACTTGCCCGAGCCGGACTCCCCGACCAGGCCGATCGCCTGGCCGCGTCGGACGTGGAAGGAGATGCCGCGCACCGGACGGATCGGCCCGGTAGGCCCGGGAAAGGTGACCCGCAGCTCGCGCACGTCGAGCACGACATCGGGGCCGTGGACGGTGTCGACGGCGTGCTCCTCGGCCGGGAGCGGGAGCCCGTCGCTGTCGCTGACAGGCTCGAGCGCCAGGAGTCCGGTCGCCGGCAGCCCGAACCCGCGGGCAATGGCCTCCCCGGTGAGGTTGAACGCGAGTCCGGCGAGGATCACGGCGATCCCCGGAGCCAGCGCCGCCGCCGGATGCACGTAGATCCCCGACAGACCGTCCTGCATCAGCTGGCCCCAGTCGTAGGCCGGCGGTTGCACGCCGAGGCCGAGGAAGGAGAGGCCGGCGAAGGCCAGGAGCGCACCTCCGGCGCCGATGGTGACGTTGACGATCAGTGGCTCGGCGAAGTTGGGCAGGACGTGCCGCACCAGGATACGGAAGCGACCGACTCCGGCGATCCGAGCGGCAGCAACGAAGTCGCGGCTTGCGACGCCGGCCATCAGCGTCTGGCAGAGCCGGCCGAAGAACGGCGCGCCCGCGAGGCCGATGGCCAGGACCGCGCCTTTGGCACCCACGCCGAAGACGACCGCGAAGAAGAGCACCAGGAGGAGCCCGGGGAAGGCCACCATGATATTGATCAAGGCCCCCACGAATCGACCGACGCGGCGACCCAGGAGAACCTGCGCGGACCCCAGGAGCAGGCCGACGACGGTCGCGATCGCCGTGGCAGACAGGGCGAGAAGCACCGCCAGTCGGGTCGCGACCAGGACGCGGAAGAACAGGTCTCGTCCCAGCGCATCGGTCCCGAGCCAGTGTGCCTTCGAAGGGCCTGCCAGGATGTTGGAGATATCGACGGCATCGGCTCTGCCCTGCCACAGGATCGGCGCGAAGACGGCGAGCAGAGCCACGATGGTGAGCAGGACGAGCCCCACGACCCCGACCGGCGTGCGCAGCGCCCGGCCCCAGCGCCGGGCGTTCACGAGTCCCCGATCGTCGAGCGCGGGTCGAGGACAGCGATGGCTACGTCGACCAGGGTGTTGATCACCAGCACCAGCACGCCGTACACCAAGACGATGCCTTGGACGACGGGGTAATCCTTGGAGACGATCGAGGACACGATCGTGCTGCCCAGGCCAGGCCATGCGAAGACGTTCTCCACCAGGACCGTCCCTGCGATCAGCGAGCTCAGGAGGAGCCCACCCAGCGTGAGGGTGGCGGTGACCGCGTTGGGCAGTGCATGCACCACGTTGATCCGCAGCGCGGTGAGCCGCTTCGCCCGGGCCGTGCGGATGTAGTCGGTGTCGAGCACGGCCAGCGTCTCGACCCGCACGATGCGCGCGAGGATCGCCGACGTACCGAGTGCGAGAGCGACGACCGGGAGGAGGTACGCCGACAGCGTGTCGTTGCCCGCCACCGGAAGCCAACGGAGGGTGACGGCGAAGACGTAGACGAGGCCGACCCCGACCAGGAAGTCCGGGATCGACCCGAGGACGACGCTCGTGCCGGCGAACACCAACTCGGTACGACGGCGTCGCCCACGTCGGGTCATCACCGCGACCCCGACCCCGACCGGGATGGCGATGCTGACCGCGAGGAGGAACGACAGCCCCGCCAGCTCCGCCGTGGCGGGCAGGCGCTGCGCGATCGTCTCCCGAACCGGGAGCTGGGTGACGATCGAGGTGCCGAGGTCACCGGTGAGGACCCCGTGGACGAAGTGGAGGTACTGGAGGGGCAGCGGGTCATCCAGACCCAGCGACGCGCGCTTCGCGGCGACCAGCGAGGCCGGTGCGGTCGGGCCCAGCGCGGCGCGGACGGGATCGCCCGGCACGAGGTGGATCATCAGGAACGATGCGGTGACCACGACCCACAGTGACACCAACAGCCGTCCCGCCCGTCGGATGGCGAAGTGGGTCCACCGTCCTCCGGGGAGCGCGAGTCGCGCTGCGATCGGGACGTCTGCCGGTGTCGAGGTCATGCGTGCATTCTGAGGTCGTTGCGGGACGACGGCCGGTCAGCCCAGCATCCGGAAGCTGGTCGGAATCAGCTCGCTACCGATCGAGAAAGTCGCACCCTTGGCGAACGTCGGGATCAGTTTGTTCGCGAACGGCACCAGGTCTGCGGCCTTGAAGAGGCTGGACTCCGCGCCCAGCCAGTCAGCGCAACCTGTCGCACCCGTCTCGGTGGTCGCCTTGGCCACGCCGGCGGAGTACGCGGCGTTGTCCAGGTGGGAGAAGTTGGTGCCGTTCGGGGCAGGGGTGCCGGACAGGATCGGAACCAGCTGGTCCGGAGTGCTCACGTTGATCGGCTCCCAGGCGATGTCCCAGTTGCCGGTCCCGAACAGTGGGCTGGACATCTGGGTCGTGGAGAGCCCGCTGGAGGTGACGTCGACTCCCAGTGCCTTCCAGCGGGAGACCGCCAGCTGGGCCGCTGCGCTGCCACCGGTGCCCAACGCACTGTCGTAGAGGAAGGTCAGCTTGAGCTCCTTGCCACCCTTGACCCGCACGCCTCCAGGGCCCACCTTCCAGCCGTCGGCATCGAGGGCAGCCTTGGCGGCGTTCACGTTGAACGCCGGGACGTTGCCGCTCACCGAGTTGCCCGTGCAACCCGTCGGCGGCTGGGCGGCGAGCTGGGTGGCTGCCGTGCCCTTGCCCGAGGTCAGGACCTTCGCCAGCTCGGCGTAGTCTACGCCCTCGGTCAGGGCCTTCCGCACGGCGGGGTCGCTGGTCAGGTGGCCTGCGGCGTGGTTGTACCACTGCTCACCGATCACGATGGTGGTGTCAACCGACGTGAGGCCCGCGCCCTTCAGCCGAGCAGCATCCGGCCCCAGGACCTGGACGGCGTTGAGAGCACCTGCCAACAGCTCGTTGGCCGCGGTGGTCTCGTTGGCGACGATCTTCACGTCGATCTCGGCAGGCGTCCCCTTCGCAGAGGTCGCCGCACCGGCCGGGCCCCACGTGTAGCCGCGGCGGACCTTGTAGACGTACTCCACTCCGGGTGTGGCCTTGGTCAGGACGTAGGGCCCGGTCCCGTCCGTGTGGCTCGCGAGGCTGGCTCGGTTCTTCATGCCGGACTCGCAGACCATCGGGAGGTTGGAGATCGAGTTCAGCACGAACGGCGCGGCCGTGGGCAGCTTGAGGGTCACCGTCGAGCCGGACGCCTTGGCGGTCGCCCCGGCCGGGATGAAGACCCCGAGGAAGGGGCTCTTGTTCTTCGGGTTCTCGACGTAGGAGACGTTGTCGACCACCGTCTTGGCGGTGAAGGTCGAGCCGTCGGAACAGGTGATCCCCGAGCCGATGTCGAAGGTGACCGTGGTGCCGTGGACCTTCCACGACTTCGCCAGCTGCGGCTCGATGCTGCCGGTCTTGGAGTTGACGGCGACCAGCGAGTCATAGGCGAAGGTGCTCAGCTGGATGAGCGCACTGCCGGCCGCGCCCTGCGGGTCGAGGGCCCCGGGGTCGGAGCCGAGGGCCAGGGTGAAGGTCTTCCCGTCGACATAGCTCGTGGTCACGCCGTTGGAGCCGCTGTTGCCGTTGCTGCTGCCGCAAGCCGCAAGCGCGCCGCCTGCCAACGCGAGAGTGAGGCCGAGCACGACGCTGTGGTGGGTGATCCTCATGTGTACCTCTTTCGTGCCGCCTGGGCTTGCCATCGCGGCACACCCTAGGCGGGCAGATGAGGGCCGCGACTCATCGGATCCCACGAGGAACGAACCCCTCGCTTGTCGGATCTTCTAGCACACCCTCTTCGTCGTCCGCGCGGCTGCCAGGCGGTCCTCGGCCACGCCCTTGGCGGCTGCCAGCGGAGTGATCTGCTCTCGCCTGGCGCGGGAGAACACGTCCCGCAACGTCTCCGCGATCGCACCGACACGGGCCATGGCCATGGCCTGGCTCTTGCTGCCCATCTCCATCTCGAACCCGTAGACGACCCCGCCGGCGTTCACCAGGAAGTCCGGTGCCCAGAGGATCTCTCGATCCGCCAGGAGCTCGGCGACCGAGTCCTCGGACAGCTGGTTGTTGGCGGGTCCGACGACCGCCCGGCAGCGCAAGGTGGCGACAGTCTCCGGGGTCAGCAGTCCGCCGAGCGCGGCGGGAACGATGAGGTCGGTCTCGGCGGACAGCGCCTCGAGCGGTGCCAACCACTCCGCTCCCAACGCGGAGGCGGTCTCACGCTTGGCCGGGCTGAGGTCGGTGACAGCCAACGTCGCCCCGGCCTCGCGCAGATGAGCGGCAAGGCGGGAGCCGACATTCCCCATCCCGATGATCGTGACCCGCCGTCCGGCGAGGTCGGCGGTGCCCCAGACCTGGGCAGCGGTGACGCAGATGGACTCGTAGACGCCGATGGCAGTGGGCGCCGACGGCTCGCCCATCCCGCCGGTGGCCTCCGGCAGTCCGTAGGCGAAGCGTGTGCGTTCGGAGACCACGGCCAGGTCCTCCGCACTCGTGCCGACGTCCTCACCCACGCCGTACCTGCCCTCCAGGGAGTCCACCTGGTCCCCCAGATCGAGCAGGAGGGCGCGCCGTAGCTCGGACGTCAGCTCGAGAGCGGCCGGCACTGGGAGGACGCTCTTGCCTCCCCCCAGCGGAAGCCCGGCCAGGGCGCACTTCAAGGTCATGGCCTCCGACAGCCGCAGGGCGTCCTCGAGACCGTCTCGCCAGTCGTCGTAGCGCCACAGGCGACAGCCACCGACGGCCTGACCGAGAGCCGTGGAGTGGACCGCGACGATCACCGGCAGGCCGGATCGCGTTCCAGTCGAGATGAGGACCTGCTCGTGCGTGAGTCGAGTCATGCCCGAAGCATGCGACAACGTGTCGGCGGGAGTCACGTCGGCGGGCCTGTGCGCGGCGCCGCCTGTCCTGCCACGTGGAGATAGGGCGTGCCGTCGTCGAGCTGGTAGAAGACGACCGGCAGCCACCCCGCTCGCCCAGGGATCTGGGTGAGGTAGGCGTTCGGGGCGATGGGGATCAAGGTCGCCTCGATCCGGTCGGTGCCGAGGGAAGTGGCCAGAACGCCGCTGGGCCGAGCGGTCAGGCCCAGGGCGCCGTCGCGTTCGTGCACGACGTAGGTCATCAAGTGCTGTTCGTACGTTCCGACCACCCGGGCAGTGTCTCCATCCACCGGCTGAGCCGGGGGTCGCAGAGCGGCTGGCATGGTGACACCCGCGTGCTCGGCGAGCAGCTCGGAGAACAGGTCCTCGTAGAGCTCCACGGCGTCGCCACCGTTGGTCAGCAAGGCGATCGCCACCGGGACATCGCCCGGGACGATGCGCAGGAAGGCACTCTGTCCGAGAGTCACCCCGTCATGCCCGAACACGCGCCGTCCCCAGTCGAAGAGCATCCAGGCCAGCCCGACGTGCGCGCCCGAGCTCCAGGGTTCGGGGATCGCCACCTGAGCCGTCCGCATCGCTTCAGCGGATTCTGCGGTCAGGACCCGCCCGGTGGCGGTGCGGCCGTCTGCGAGATGCATCCGGGCGAACTCGATCAGGTCGACAGCCCGCGCGTGGATCAGGCCGGTCGGCCCGGCGGAACGAGGCAACTGCCACTGCGCCGTGACCTCGGTCCCGAAGTGACCGACGGCCGCGCCCCACAGCAGCGCCTCCTCTGGCAAGGTGCCGGCGGCGGACAAGCCCAGCGGCGCGAAGAGGCGCTCGCGCACTGCGGTCTCCCAGGTCTCACCGCGCAGCACCTGGATGAGCCGCCCCAACACCACGAACCCCGCGTTGCAGTAGCTCATCGTCGCCCCGAGGGGATGGCTGGAGGCGAGATCGGACATCTGGGCCACGTAGCGGGCGAGACAGTCGTCGCCGCGCCCGGTGTCAGGGAAGAAGTCTCCCCCGATCCCGCTGGTGTGGGTGAGCAGATGGCGTGGGGTCACGGCAGCACTGACGCGCTCATCGAGGACTCGGAAGTCGGGCAGGTAGGCGATGAGCGGCGCATCGAGGTCGAGAAGCCCGTCGTCGACCAGCTGCATGACCAGAGTGGCTGTCCAAACCTTGGTGATACTGCCGATCTGGAACAGGCTGTCTGGAGTCGCCGGCGCTCCCGTACGACGGTTGAGTGTCCCGGTAGCAGCTACCGCCGTGTCATCTCCGACGCCGAGGGCGAGGCTGGCGCCCACGATGTTGTGCTTGTCTTTGAGCTCGGTCAGTCGGTCCTGCACCACCGAGTGGTCCATCATGCCTCCTGTCCGATCATGCCGACGAGGTCATCGACCAGCAGATCACCGCGCCCGGCGGTTCGCGCTCGACTGCGATCCGGACACCGCTCCTCGACGCAGGCCAGCACGCCTTTCCTACTCTTCTCTCCGGACGACACGTGACGACGGTCGAGGCGGTCTTGCTCTCAGTCTTGGTCACAAACCACAAGGGAAGGTAGCTTCCCTGGTGTTTCACTACTACGACGGTTGTGGCCGCCGCGGGTCGATGGCGGCGGCGAGTGCCTCGTCTGCCAGGCCGCTGGTCCGGAAGAGCTCTGCGCCGACCTGGGCGAGCGCTGGGCCATCTGGATCGCGTAGCCCCCCTGACCGACGAAGCAGAACAGCGTGGGCTCGTCCCGGCGAGTTGGTCGCGCCGAATCAGTAGTACCAGGGGAAGCGCGGCACGCTCAGTGGCTGGCGACTGTCGATGACGGTACTAAGC
>JBOHDU010000319.1:0-2429 GCA_050700615.1 Nocardioidaceae bacterium | reverse complement strand
CACCGGGCCGAGACCGATGGCGAACGACGCGATGAACACGAGCAACCCGACAAGTGCCAGGTAGCCGGCCTGACTCTGCAAAGTCGCCGACGTGAAGTAGACGCCGAGAATCAGCAACCCCAGGGTGAGTCCTGCGGTCCCGACGAGAAGGAGAACGCGTCGCCCGACCCGGTCGAGCAGCAGTACCGCGACGACGGTAAACACGACATTCGTGACGCCCACGGCCACGGTCGAGAGCAAGGCCGCCGAGTTCGTGGCGCCCGTCGCCGACAAGATGGTCGGAGCGTAGTAGATCACGGTGTTCACACCGACGAACTGCTGGAAGATCGCCAGAGCGAGACCGACGAACAGCATCGGCCGAAGCTTCGGGCGCACCAAGTGCCGAACTTTCGCACCGCGCTCCTGGTCGTTGGCCTCCTCGATGTCCTGCATCTCCTGGTCGACATCGGCGTCTGCGTCGCCTTCACGCAGCTTGGTCAGCACGTCTCGGGCCTTCTCCTTCTGCCCGTCGTTCACGAGCCAGCGGGGTGTCTGCGGCACTGTCAACATGCCGATCGCCAACGCAGCACCAGGGATCGCTGCCACGGCGAGCATCCAGCGCCAGTTGTCCGTGAAGCCCTGGAAGGCGAAGTTGACGAGATACGCGATGAGGATCCCGCTGGTGATCGCGAGCTGGTTGAACGACACCAGGCCGCCCCGTACCGACGGAGGCGCGACCTCGGAGATGTACAAGGGCGCGACGAAGGAGGCAGTCCCTACTGAGAGCCCGAGCAGGAAGCGGAACCCGATCAGCATCGGGACGCTGACCGAAAGCGCACAGCCCAAGGCGCCGATGATGTAGACGGACCCCGAGATCACCTTCGTCCACTTGCGGCTGATGTGGTCGGCAAGGTAGCCCGAGATGAGCGCGCCACACATCGCTCCCAGCAGCAGAACAGCCACGATGGCCTGCTGTTCGAAGGTGTTCGCGTGCAGGTCGGACTTGATGAACAGCAGCGCGCCTGAGATAACGCCCGTGTCGTAGCCGAACAGCAGTCCACCGATGGCCGCGATGACGCACACCCTGATGAGCAGGCCGTTGCCTGTCTCGCGAATCTCCTTGACGAACCCCATCCTGTTCTCCTCACTCCTTGCCGCGACTGAGCAGCTCCCTCGCCTTCGTCTTGAGTCCTTCCTTCACCACCTGCACCCGGTCCTCGTCGCCCTTGGCCAACGACGTGGCAGTGGCCTTCGCCTGCTCGAACGTGGCGTGCGGCGGGATCGGCGGAACACTGGGGTCGCAGTGCACGTCGAGCAGGGTCGGCCGGTCCGCAGCCAGGGCGCGCTCCCATGCGGAGCCAAGCTGGTCGGGGTGGTCGATCGTCGATGCGGCCAGCCCCAACCCGGCCGCGAAGTCCGCGTACGACACGTCGGGCAGGCTTTGCGACTCGGTGAACTTAGGCGCGCCCTGCATCGCTCGCATCTCCCACGTGACCTGGTTGAGATCGTTGTTGTGCAGCACCGCCACGATGAGCCGCGGGTCGTCCCACTCCTGCCAGTAGTGCTTGACGGTGAGCAGCTCGGCCAGCCCGTTCATCTGCATGGCCCCGTCGCCCTCGAAGACGATCACCGGCCGATCCGGACAGCCGAACTTCGCGCCGATCCCATACGGGACACCAGGTCCCATCGTGGCCAAGGTCCCGGAGAGGGATCCCCGCACACCCGCCGTGAAGCGCAGCTGACGCGCATACCAGTTGGCGGAGGAGCCGGAATCCGCGACCACGATTGCATTACGCGGAAGCCGGTCACTCAGCTCGAGGAAGGGACGCATCGGGTTGACCGGGTCGGCCTCGACCATCGCCTCTTCGCGCATCGTCTCCCACCAGCGCGACACCGACTTCTCGACGTCCTCCCGCCACCCCCGGTCCTCCTTGCGGTGCAGCTGTGGGATCAATGCGCGGAGCGTCGCAGCGGCATCTCCGACGAGGTTGAGCTCGTAGGGATAGCGCATCCCGATCCACTTGGCGTCGATGTCGATCTGCACTGCGCGTGCCTGGTCCAGATCGGGCAGGAACTGCGTGTAGGGGAAGTTCGAGCCGACCGTCAACAGCGTGTCGCAGCCGCGCATCAGCTCGTAGCTGGGGCGAGTGCCGAGCAGCCCGATCGAGCCGGTGACGAACGGCAGGTCGTCGGGGAGTACGTCCTTTCCCAGCAACGGCTTGGCGACCCCCGCTCCCAGCAGGTCGGCGACCTGGATGACCTCGACGCGAGCACCCCGGGCGCCCTGGCCGGCCAGGATCGCCACTTTGCTGCCAGCGTTTAGCAGGTCGGCCGCAGCCTTGACCGCGTCGTCGGATGGCGCGGTGACCGGCCAGTCCGTTCCGAGGCTGGACGGCACCATCTTGAACGCGTGGCCAGGGGCCGTGTAGTCGAGCTCCTGGACGTCGGAC
>JBOHDU010000318.1:0-13277 GCA_050700615.1 Nocardioidaceae bacterium | reverse complement strand
GTGTAGAACTGCGCCTCGTCGCAGATGAGGTAGTCGATCCGGCCGCCGCTGGTGAGCGAGTCGACGACGTAGCGCCAGAAGTTGAAATCGGTGCCGACCTCGATGGCGTCGATCGTGAGGCCGAGGCGGCTGGACAGAAGGGAGTCCCCGGCCCGGTCGTGGCTGCTGAAGATCCGGCCGGCGCGACCGCGTGACCTGTGGTTGTGGTCGACCTGGAGTGCGAGCGTCGACTTTCCGCAGTCCATCGTCCCGGTGAAGAAGGTCAGCTCGGCCACGGAGGTAGATCCTGCCATGCCGTTCGGGGCCCTGACCGTGAGGTAGCCGGGCTTGGCCGGCTCCGGCAGCTCGGTAGATCACCGGTGGCAGCCCGGGTGGGCCGGACCTGCACTTCGACACCTCGGAGGCTAGGTACGACGGCAGCCGAACCCGCTCGGACCGGTGTCCGGCCCCGTGTCCAAAGCGGCGCGTCCGCGCCGCCGAGCGCCCTGGGCTGCCAGAATGGCCGGATGCGGTTGCAAGCCGCGGTGATCCCTCCCGCCTCTGCCTGCGAGCATCTGTGGGCGGCATTGCGCCGCTTCGAGCAGCCGGGCCAGCTGTCCTGGCTACCTCGAGCACAGTGGCGGATCCGGCTTGCGGCGTTCGGCAATGTCTCACTCGGCGATGCAGAGGCGCTACAAGGGGTGTTTGCGCGCGAGGCGGCCAAGCTGCCCGTGCTGACGCTGCGGCTGGCCGCGGTGACACCGCTGCCTGAGGACGGCGACGACTCGGTGTGGGCGGGAATCAGCGGCGACACCGAGGGTGTCCAACGGCTGGCCGCGCTTATTCCCACCCTGTCGCGGAACCTCGGGTTCCTGTTGGACCGCCGTGGGTTCAGTCCCCGGGTGCGGCTCGGCCGGGTCACGGCTGCTACAACCGTTGCCTATCTCCAGGAGCTCGAGGACGCACTCGGCGGGTACGAGGGTCCGCCGTGGGAGGTAGCCGGGCTCGCTGTCGGCATGCAGCGCAACGACGAGGCGTCGTCAGACGGCGCGCTCGACGTGGTCAACCCGTTGCCGTTCGCCACCGGCGAGGACGGCTGAGCCGCAGCCTCCACCGTCGCCATCTGGGCCCCTCGCGTGAGCCGCAGCTGACGGCCTCGGCGCCGCGGGGCCGAGGCCGCGGAGTCAGGCGTCGTCGTCCTTGCCGAACATAATCTCGTCCCAGCTCGGCACACTGGGGCGGCGCTGGCGCTTACGCCGGGTCGGCGTCGGCTCGGTTTCCGACTCCTCGCCGGGCTGCTCGGCGGAGTCGCCCGGGCCGGCCTCGTCCCCGTCGCCTGAGCCAGCGACCTCGGCCGCGTCGGCCTCGGTCCGCTCGACATCTGCCGGCTCCACGTCGGTCTGCTCGGTCTCTGCACCCGCTTCCACCTCGGCCGGGGCCGGCTCGACTCGAGCCTCCTGGCCGGTCGCTACCTCAGCCGAAGCCTCCGGGTCGTCGTCGCGGATCGCACGGATCACCGCGGTGAGGTCGTCGGTGCCCTCGTCGTCGGAGTCGAGATTGAGCAGGTCGTCGTCGGCACCGACAGCCGACAGCCGGCGCTCGCCGGGGCGACCAGCGCGCGGCTGGGGGCCCTTACGCGTCGACTGGCGCTCGCCGGTGAGCCATTTGGCCTCGTCGTCGTCGGCGAGCGAGTAGCGGCCCATCGCGTCGAACACGAAGACGGCGCTGCGCAGCCGCTCCCCGGAGTGGTACGACGTCTGGACGGTCCAGCGACCGTCGTCGCGTCGCCAGGCATCCCACTCTGCGGAGTCGGGGTTGACGTTACGGCTTCGCAGCCGCTCGGCGACGACCTCGGAGAGGCGCCGGGCGGGTCCGTCGGTGTTCTTGCGGCGGACGTGGCTGCGGCGGGCCAGCTCAGCGATGTGCTGACGCTCGGCCAGGACGGGAACGCAGAACGGCATGATCCGCTCGAGGGGAACCTGGGCGAGCGTCGCGACCGCGTCGGGGGTGTCACCGGAGCGGATCCGGGCTTGAATGTCACGCGGCCGCAGCACGCTGTCCATTTCGATCTCCAACTGGCCGAGCCGCGCGCGGTCGCCGCGAAGCGCTGCGCGCAGCCTGTCGTCTGCAGGGGCGGTGAACTCTGCGCCCGCGTCATCAACGAAGATGACCCGACGGCCGTCTGCGCTCAAACCCACGAGCTTGAGACTGCGCATACAACCTCCCGCTCCATGCAGCGACCCTAGTCCGTCCGGGAGCGGCAGCCTACCCAGGTTCGCCGCGTGTCCAGGCCAGATTCAGGCCGTGCCACCCTGATCGGCTCACCGGCAGGCTGATGTACGGGTGTCGGTGGCGACGACGCCCTACCCTCACACGTGCTCGGAGACCCGGGCCTTGACGCTGGCGCCACCTGGGGTCACGGAGGCGACGAGGGCGGCCAACAGTCCACCGGCCACCGGGACCAGGTAGCCCGCGCTGGCGCCGTGCGAGTCGATCAGCTGCCCGGCCACGGCAGCTCCGGGTGCGACGCCGAGGCCGATCCCCGTCGTCACCCAGGTGATGCCCTCGGTCAGTCGGGCCGAGGGTACGTTCGCCTCGACGAGCGACATGCAGGCCACCAGAGTGGGGCTGACGGCGAACCCGCCAACAAAGAGCACCACGCCAAGCAGGGGGATGCTGGTCACGAAAGGCAACGGCAGCATCGCGCACGCCATGCCGGCGGCGCCCAGCCGGTAGCGCCGCAGCGGTGAGGTCGTCCGGTTTGTGGCCCCAGTGATGACCCCGGCGATCAGGCTGCCCGCCGCCCACACGGCCAGCAGGGCGCCGGCCGTCCCGGTATGGCCGTGCTCCTGGCTGAACGCGACAGTGACCACCTCGGTGGCTCCGAAGAGCGCACCCAGGCAGACGGCTCCGAGCACCATCGGCGCCAGCCAGACCCATCCGAGCTTCACCGCGACAGACGGGTCACCGCCCCCACCGAGCCGCCGGGGCGTCGGCTCGGTCGTACGCAGGCTTGCGAACCAGAACCCGCCGACCAGGGCCACCGCGATCACGGCAACGATGCCCGCCGCCTCCTGCACCTGGGTGGCGAGGAACGTGACGAGCACCGGGCCGGTGATGAAGATCGACTCGTCGACCACGGCCTCGAGCGAGTACGCCGTGTGCAGGGCGGGTGTGCTTCCCAGGGCCTTGCTCCAGCGGGCCCGCACACACGCTCCGACCGGCGGGTAGCAGGCACCGCTGATCGCGGCGAACAGATAGGGCAGTGGCGTCAGCCACGACTCCTCGATCGACATGACCAGCAACGCCATGCCGACACAGAAGCCGAGGAAGCACGGGACCAGCACCACGTGCTGACCCCACTTGTCGACCAGCCTCGCCAGCACGGGGGAGCTACAGGCCGTCGCGACCATGTAGGCGGCGGACACCGCACCTGCGAAGCCATAGGAACCCGTCTGCCCCGCGACCAGCAGCACGATGCCCAAGGTGACCATCGAGATGGGCAGGCGCGCCAGGAAGCCGGTCGCGGAGAAGGTCTTGGCACCCGGCGTCGAGAAGATGGTTCGGTACGCGTCGAGCACCGACCAATCCTAGTGTCGACGCCGGACACTGATGTCCTGCGTCGGAGGTTCGGTGCATGGATCCGTGGCACAGGCGCGTGCATCGCCAGGAGGGCGCGGGTGGCAAGATCGTGCCATGCCTGTCACGCAGCGCCCGCCGACGGGTGCGGCCGCCCCGTACGACGCCTTGCTGCTGGTCTCCTTCGGCGGTCCCGAACGGCCGGCCGACGTGATCCCGTTTCTCGAGAACGTAACCGGTGGACGGGGGGTTCCGCCCGAGCGGCTGGCGGAGGTGGCCGAGCACTATCTGGCCTTCGGCGGCCGCAGCCCGATCAACGACCAGTGCCGCGAGCTGGTCGCGGCCATCGAGGCCGACTTCAAGGAGCACGGCATCGACCTCCCGGTCTATTGGGGGAACCGGAACTGGCAGCCCTCTCTGCACGACACGATCTCCCGGATGGCCGACGACGGGGTTCGCGCTGCCGCCGCCTTCATGACATCCGCCTACGCGTCCTACTCCGGGTGCCGGCAGTATCGCGAGGCTCTGTTCGACGCGGCCTCCGCATCCGCGGCCGCACCGCGGATCGACAAGCTGCGACACTATTTCAACCACCCCGGCTTCATCAGTGCCTTCGTCGACTCCGTGTGTGACGCACTCGCCGCGCTGTCGCCCGCCACCCGCGACCAGGCGCCGCTCGTCTTCGTCACCCACTCGATCCCGATCTCGATGGCCGAGTCTTCCGGCCCTGACGGCGATGCCTACGTGGAGCAGCACCTGTCGGTCGCTCGGCAGGTCGCCGAGGGAGTGCGCGAACGCACCGGCACGGTGCGGGGGCACGACCTTGCCTACTGCAGCCGGTCCGGCTCACCGCAGGTGCCCTGGCTCGGTCCCGACATCAACGACCACCTCACGACGCTCCGCGAGCGTGGCGTCGCGGGTCTGGTCGTCGTCCCGATCGGGTTCGTGTCAGACCACATGGAGGTGATCTACGACCTCGATACCGAGGCGGCTGCCACCGCCGCCGAGCTCGGGCTTGAGTTTGAGCGGGCGCAGACCCCTGGTGTCCACCCGGCGTTCGTGGCGGCGATCCGGGACCTGCTCCTCGAGCGGGCTTCGGTAGAGCGCGGCGAGCCGGTGTCGCGAGTTGCCCGTGGCGACCTCCCGGCGGCATGGGACGCGTGCGCCGCGGGGTGCTGCCCGAACCCACAGGGCGCCCGACCCACGTTGTGCGAGCGGGTATGACAGACGCCGGCGCCGGGCTCGTCGACCTTGCCGAGTCGATCGCGCGTGAGGCCGGCGACCTGGTGCGCCAGGCCCGGGCCGGTCGGATAGACGTCGCGGCGACCAAGTCCAGCCCGACCGACATCGTGACGCAGGTCGACCTGGCTGCGGAGGACCTGATTCGGCGCCGTCTGCGCTCTACCCGTCCCGATGACGGCTTCGTCGGCGAGGAGAGCGAAGCCGTCGCCGGTACCAGCGGGGTCCGGTGGATCGTCGACCCGATCGACGGCACGGTCAACTTCCTGTACGGCATTCCGCAGTTCGCCGTGTCGATCGCGGCCGAGGTTGACGGAGCCGTGGTTGCCGGGGTGGTGCACAACCCGGCGTCGGGCGAGACGTTCGTCGCAACCGCCGGTCACGGCGCGACGCTCGACGGCCAGCAGATCTCGGTGCGACGTTGGCGGGACCCGGCAGAGGCCCTGGTCGGCAGCGGCTACCACTACCGCGCCGACGTGCGAGCTCGACAGGCCGCGGAGTCCGGCCTCCTGGTCTCCCGGTTCCGCGACGTACGGAGGCTGGGCTCGGCGGCACTCGACCTGTGCTTCGTGGCGTGCGGGCGGCTGGACGCGTACGTCGAGCGGGGGCTCCGGCCCTGGGACCTGGCCGCCGGCGCGCTGATCGCCCGGGAGGCCGGCGCGCGGGTCGAGGACCTCCACTCCGCGGCGCCGTCCGAGCTCATCACCGTCGCCGCGCCGGCCACTGTTTTCGCCGTGTTCCGTGACGAGCTGGTTGCCTGCGGCTTCGACGACTGGCCGCTCCCGGACTGGCCACCCGCGCGGCCCGACCCGTTCGACTAAGCCCGCTCGAGAGGCTCGGCCGGATCCGGGCCGAGCGTCTCGAACGGACGCGGCCGGACGTGGCGTTGACCACGTCTGGCCGCTCGTCGGGGAGGAATTTCACCCGAAATCGAAGAGTTCGCTGAATAGACGTGGCGCGTTGCCGCCAAATAGGGCACAATCTCGCCGCCGGGCGGGCACAAAACGTGGTTCCAGCGCGTTGGGTCCCTTGCCGCGGACGACTCGACGAACCGACGATGGAGCAGGACTGGTAATCAATGGCAACTGACTATGACGCACCTCGGAAGACGGACGAGGAGCTGAACGAAGACTCCATCGAGGAGTTGAAGGCACGACGGCTCGACAAGAACTCCGGCAAGGTCGACGAGGACGAGGTCGAGGCAGCAGAGTCGTTCGAGCTACCGGGGGCCGACCTGTCCCACGAGGAGTTGTCGGTCCAGGTCCTGCCGCGACAGTCCGACGAGTTCACGTGTTCGCAATGTTTCCTGGTTCATCACCGAAGCCAGTTGGCCACCGAGAAGAACGGCCGGCTCGTCTGCAAGGACTGCGCCGCATAGGGGTGGGCGAGCCATCCACGGATCCGGGCTAGACTCCCGGCGACCCCCCGGCCATTGACGGTGCGCGACGGCCTGGCCCTTGCGATGTGTCGGCGAAGGTGGATCGACCGTGTTGACCGCCAGCCGATGCTGTCAGCGCTTCGCCCTGGCTTTCGCTCGGCCTGTCGCCTTGGCCGCGTTGGGAGCGGGCTTGTATACGTCGCCCGACGTACCGGGTGGGAGCTTCCCGAACGACTTCACCCAGTAGTTGGCCGCCCGCCGGGTGGCGTAAGCCTTGGCGACGCCGATAGCCATCCCGCTGACAGCGGCCCACGCCATCGCCTCGCGCTGGCTGAGCTCGGGGTGCTCGGGCTTGTTCGGTGGGTTGTGCCCGGTCGCGGTGCGCCAGGTGGCGTCGAGACCCTTGGTTGCGAGCCGCCCGGCGAACAGTGCGGAGGCAGTCCCGACCAGCTTCCAGGTCTTGCTGCCCTTCTCTTTCGGCTTCTTGGGCTTCTTGGCCACCGCTTCTTCTGCTCCTCCACGAGGTCGACGCTGCCCTGCCAGCATAGGGCGTGCCGGCCGGTCCCGCGCGGCTGGCAGGTCACCCCGACAACGCCGGCTCACTCCGGGCTCAGCCCTCGGTCGTCGTCCTCGCTCGGTCGGTCGCCGTCACGCCGGGTACGGGCTTGGATGTGGGCGGCGAGTTCGGCCGGATGCCTGGTGGAGACCAGCCAGTACGGCGCCGGATCGGCTCTGTCGTCGACACCGACCAGAACCGAGCCGTGGCAGTAGTCCCGAAGGAGCAGGTAGGCACGAGCGTCGGCTTCGACGCCGAGCGCCCGGCGGGTCTCTTCCCGACCGAGCGCGCGCGCCAGACCCACGTGCGGCCAGTCCAGCACCGCTGGGCCGGCGCGGAAGCCGTCCTTGTCGACGGCAACCCGGACCCCGCCGTAGCGACCGAGGCCGAGCAGCACGAACACGAGCGCAAGCAGACCGGCGACAAGGCTGGCCGGCCACGACACCGCGACCAGGCAGATCCACCAGATGGCCACCGCGAACAGCACCCCGAGCAGCCACCAGCTGGTGGGGACGCGAAGGGTCTCTTCGTACGAGCTCGATGTCGCCGCCATGCGACAACCCTGCCATGTCGGCTGCGGGTAGGGTTTCCCAGGAACCGAGCGCGCAGAGAAGGAGACGGCACAGCGATGCTTGAGGTGCTGATCCATCGCATCGACTCCGAGGTCCCGGTGCCGGAGTACTCCCATCCCGGGGATGCCGGTGCCGACCTGGTGACCACGGTCGACGTCACTCTGACACCGGGGGAGCGCGCGACCGTGCCGACCGGGGTCGGTCTCGCCCTTCCTGACGGTTACGCCGCGTTCGTGCACCCCCGGTCCGGGTTGGCCGCACGGCTCGGCGTCTCGATCGTCAACGCGCCCGGGACGGTCGACGCCGGCTACCGAGGAGAGGTCAAGGTCATCGTCGTCAACCTCGACCCGGTGAACACCGTGCGCTTGAGCCGAGGCGACCGGATCGCGCAGCTGGTCGTCCAGAAGGTCGAGCGGGTCCGGTTCGTCGAGGTGGACCGCCTGCCCGGCTCGCAACGGGGCTCGGGTGGGCACGGCTCGACGGGCGGGTTCGGCAGCTCGTGACCGGCAGCACCGAAGCACCGAAGGAGAAGCCGTGAAGTTCCGCCGTCGACGCAGCGAAGACGAGGAACCCCTGGACGTCCCCGAGCTTGCCGACGAGTTCGACGAGCTTGAGACGGATCGGCCACGGGGACCTTGGGACCGGACCGAGACCCGGGTCGACGAGGAGGACGAGGGGTACGTCGACCTCGGCGGGCTCGTGGTCAAGGGGGTCGAGGGGTTGGAGCTGAGGCTACAGATCGACGAGGCCAGCTCGATGGTAGCGGCGGTGCTGCTCGCGGGGCCGACGTCCGGACTGGAGCTGCGCGCGTTCGCGGCACCCACGTCGGGCGGGATCTGGGACGAGGTCCGAGCCGATATCGCCGCCGAGGCAGGTCGCCACGGAGGTACGGCGACCGAGCAGGACGGTGAGTTCGGTACCGAGCTCAAGGTGATCGTGCAGGTGCAGACGCCGGACGGCCAGCATGGCACCCAGACCAGCCGGATCGTGGGGGTCGAAGGGCCGCGGTGGCTGCTTCGTGGGACCTTCCTCGGCCAGAGCGCCGAGGAGGCTGACCCCGGCGGCCCGGTCGAGTCCGCGTTCCGCGACGTGATCGTGGTGCGCGGCGATGAGCCGATGTCCCCGCGCGAGATGCTGCCGATGCGAATGCCCCTCGACGCCCAGCAGCTGGTGGCCGAACAGCTGCAGGCCCAGGCGGGCGAGGCCGGATCCGACGGCTATGACGACGACGATCCCGACGAGGATTGAGCCGTTCGCACAGGTGTCATGAACGCGTGCGACATCATCGCGGACGACGGTTACGCTGGACGCTATGACCAGTACCGCTGGAGCCGGCAAGATCCGCCGCGCCCTGAAGAAGTGGTCGGCGAGCTCGGCAGACCTCGAGGCCGACGAGCTTCAAGCCGAGCGCGTGGTCCAAGGCTGCCAGAACATCCGTGAGGTGACGGATCGAGAGCTGGTGGTCGTCTATGGCCACCTCAAGGACGTGTCGCTGGCGCCGCGGGCCGGTACCCCCACCGTCGAGGCCTCGCTCTACGACGGGTCGGGCGTGGTCACACTGGTCTGGCTCGGCCGCCGCAAGATCCCGGGCATCAAGCCGGGCGCCAACCTCGTCGTCCGGGGCCGGGTGTCGTGTACCGACGGCCGCCGGGTGATCTACAACCCTCAGTACGAGCTGCGGGCCTGACGGCGTGAGTGAGGCGACCCCGCGGCCCGAGCCGGTCGCGACGGCCGACAAGCCCGACGCGTCCCGCACCACGGTCGAGGCGGTCGTACGGGCTCAGCTGTCTCGTGCCCTCGGCGGTCGTCGTGGAGTGTTCGAGGGCGCCCTTCCGACCCTCGGTTTCACCCTAACCTGGATCGTCTCGCACGAGCTCCGGCTCGCGCTGGCGATCTCCGGCGCGTTGGCGATCGTCATGCTGCTGGTGCGTCTTGTGCAGCGGTCGACGATCCAGTTCGTGCTCAACGCCATCATCGGGGTCGCCATCGCCTCCGCCTTCGCGTTGCGCTCAGGGCGTGCGGAGGACGCGTTCCTGCCGGGCCTGATCTACAACGCCGCCTACGCCGTGGGGCTCAGTGCGTCGGCGCTGATCCGCTGGCCCCTCGTCGGCTTCATGATCGGAGGCGTCACCGGCAACCTCACCGAGTGGCACAAGGATCGTCATCTCGTCGTGTTGTGCACCAAGCTGACCTGGCTGCTGGCGCTGCCGTGCATCGTCAGGGTGATCGTCCAGTATCCGCTGTACCGTGCCCACGACACGGGCTGGCTCGGCTTCGCGAAGTTGGCCATGGGCTGGCCGCTCCAGCTGCTCGCACTCGCCGCGATGGCGTGGCTGCTCGGGCGCGACGAGACACCGGTGCGGCTGCCCGTCAAGCCTGGCCCCGACGCCGGGCCCGCCCCTCCCGGCTAGCGCGCACGAGACCACCGACTTCACGGCCTCAGACGGCTTCCGCTCGGATTCGTCGAGGTAGGGGTTGAGCAACCGCAGAGCCGCTGACAGCGGTGAGAATGGTCGTGCGAAGCAGTTCGTCGCGGCGACCGCCCGCAGGCTCCGTCCGGCGCCGGTCGAAGGCCGCAGTGACGAGTGCACCGAACGTGAGCGCTAGGGATGCGGGGAGAGCAGGTCCTCGATCTCGGCCTCGGCCGAGCTGGTCGCCAACAGCAGCAGCTCGTCGAGCGCCTCGAGCGTCGCGTCCGGGTCGGGTTGGTGCACGTGGCCGTCACGGATCAGGGCCAACAGCGACGTGTCGGACGGCCAGGGCACCTCTTGGACCTGCGCACCGACGTACGGAGAGCTCTCGGGGAGCGTCAGCTCCACCATGTTGGCCTCGCCCTGCTTGAAGGTGAAGAGTCGTACGACGTCGCCGACCGTGACCGCCTCCTCGACGAGCGCGGACATGATCCGCGGGGTGGAGACGAGAACGTCGACGCCCCAGGCCTCGTTGAAGAGCCACTCGTTGGCGGGGTTGTTGACGCGTGCCACGGTGCGGGGCACGGCGAACTCGGTCTTGGCGAGCAGGGAGACGACGAGGTTGACCTTGTCGTCGCCGGTGGCAGCGATGACGACATCGCTGCGCTGAAGGGCCGCCTCATCGAGAGAGGACAGCTCGCAGGCGTCGGCAAGCAGCCACTCGGCCTGGGGGACGCTGTCGGCCTTGATCGCGCCCGGGTCCTTGTCGATGAGCAGCACGTCGTGGCCGTTCTCGAGGAGCTCCGAGGCGACCGAGCGCCCGACGGCTCCGGCGCCCGCGATCGTGACCCGCATCAGTGTGTCTCCTCAGGCCCGGCGGCGATCGCCGCATCGACGGCGTCAGCGCCGGACTCCTTCATCACGACGTGGAGGACATCGCCGTCCTGGATGACGAGGTCGGGCTCGGCCATCGCGCCCTCGCCGAGGCGGGACAGGAACGCGACCCGGGCGCCGAGCTCGTCGAGCTCGCGGATCTTGTGACCGACCCAGTCCTCGGGGCACCGAAGCTCCACCATCCGCAGCTTCCCGGAGGGATCGCGCCACTCCGGCTCGGAGCCCTCGGGGAGCAGGCTGCGCAGCACCTGGTCGGACGTCCACCGGACCGTCGCGACGGTGGGGATGCCGAGTCGCTGGTAGACCGCTGCGCGGCGGGGATCGTAGATGCGGGCGACGACGTTGTCGATCCCGAAGGTCTCCCGGGCGACCCGGGCCGAGATGATGTTGGAGTTGTCACCGCTGCTGACGGCCGCGAACCCACTGGCCCGACGGATGCCGGCCGCCTCGAGCACCTGCTGGTCGAAACCGATGCCGGTCACCGTCTCCCCGACGAACCCCGGCCCGAGCCGTCGGAACGACTCCGCGTTGGCGTCGATGATGGCGACCGTGTGCGACCGCTCCTCGAGGCTGTGTGCCAGCCGTGAGCCGACTCGACCGCACCCCATGATCACGACGTGCACGACGACCTACCCAGCCCTCTCGTGTCGCGGCGACGACGTCTGTGGCGCCGCTCCTCAGGGGCACGACGCTACACCAGCGGGGTACGGCCGAGCCGACACTCTTGGCGCGCGTGAATGCGCCGTCCACACCGGTGTGGTCTAGCATCTGCGAACGTGGGCATCCGTGACGTCGGCAAGCGCTTGCTGCTCGGACGAAAGCTCCGCAACACCCAGCTCGGCGAGACGTTGCTCCCCAAGCGGATCGCGCTGCCGGTCTTCGCGAGCGATGCCCTGTCCTCGGTGGGCTACGCACCGGATGAGATCTTCCTGACGCTGTCCGTGGCCGGCCTGGCCTACTACACCATGTCGTGGAAGATCGGCATCGCGGTGGCGCTGGTGATGCTCATCGTCGTCGCGTCCTACCGACAGAACGTGCAGGCGTACCAGTCCGGCGGGGGCGACTACGAGGTCGCCTCCACCAACATCACCCGCAACGCCGGCCTCGTGGTAGCCAGCGCGCTGATGGTCGACTACGTGCTGACGGTAGCGGTGTCGATCTCGTCGGCCGCTCAGTACGCCGCGTCGGCGATCCCGTTCCTGGCGGGACACCAGGCCCTGATCGCGATCCTTGCCACGGTCTTTTTGATGTTCATGAACCTGCGAGGCGTCCGGGAGTCGGGCACGGCATTCGCCGTACCGGTCTACCTGTTCATGCTGTCGATCTTCGCGATGGCGGGAGTGGGGTTCTTGCGGTACTTCCTGGGAAGCCTGCCCGCAGGTGAGCTGGCCGGGTACTCGATGAAGGGGACCGAAGCGGTCACCGGGGGGTTGGGCGGTTTGGCGCTCGTCTACCTGCTGCTGCGGGCTTTCGCCTCCGGCTCGGCGGCGCTCACCGGTATCGAGGCGATCGCGAACGGCGTGCCCGCATTCCGAAAGCCCAAGGGGAGGAACGCGGCCACGACTCTGCTGCTGCTGGGGACGATCGCGGTCACGATGGGACTGTCGATCATCATCTTGGGCAACATCATCGGCGTGCGCCTTGCCGACACCTCGGCCGGCGTCCAGCTGATCAACCCGGCCGGCCATCCCGTCGGTGCGAACTTCCACCAGGACCCGAGCATCGTGCAGGAGGCGAAGGCGGTCTTCAACGACGTATTCCCGCCTGGCTTCTACCTGGTGGCGGCCACGACCGGACTGATTCTGGTGCTCGCGTCCAATACGTCGTTCAACGGCTTCCCGGTGCTCGCCTCGGTGCTCGCGCGCGACGGCTACCTGCCGCGACAACTACACACCCGAGGCGACCGGCTCGCCTTCTCGAACGGCATCGTGCTGCTGGCCGCCTTCGCCATCGTGCTGATCTATGCGTTCGACGCGCAGGTGACCCGCCTGATCCAGCTGTACATCATCGGCGTCTTCGTGTCGTTCACCACCAGCCAGACCGGGATGATCAGGCACTGGAACCGGCTGCTCCGCACGGAGTCCGACGTGGGTCAGCGACATCGGATGATGCGAAGCCGCGCCATCAACACGCTGGGGCTGGTGACGACCGCCGTCGTGCTGGTCGTGGTGCTGGTGACGAAGTTCCTCGCCGGTGCCTGGATCGCGATCTTGGCGATGGTGACCTTGTTCTTCATGATGCGGGGCATCCAGCGCCACTACTCGCGTGTCAGCAGCGAGCTGGAGGCCGTCGAGGAGGACACCGCACTTCCGTCGCGCGTACACGCGATCGTGCTGGTCTCCAAGATCCACAAACCGACCTTGCGGGCGTTGGCCTACGCTCGAGCCTCTCACCCAAACTTCGTCGAGGCGGTGACCGTCGACGTCGACGACGACGCGACCGCGAACCTGATGCAGCAGTGGGACGGGGCCGGGGTTCCGGTGCCCCTGAAGGTGCTCGCCTCGCCGTACCGCGAGATCACCAAGCCGGTGCTCGACTACGTGCGCGACCTCCGGCGGCGTAGCCCGCGTGACGTGGTGACCGTCTACATTCCCGAGTACGTCGTGGGTCGGTGGTGGGAGCAGCTGCTCCACAACCAGAGTGCGCTGCGACTCAAGGGGCGACTGCTC
>JBOHDU010000317.1:0-4541 GCA_050700615.1 Nocardioidaceae bacterium | reverse complement strand
CCGAGCCGGGCTGAACGCGTGGACGGATGCCGCGCTGATGCAGAACGCCGGCATCCCGACGCTCCTGCTGGGGCCGCTCGGCGGCAACTTCCACGCCCCGGACGAGTGGCTGTCGATCTCGGAGACGGTGTTGGTCACCGAGCTGATCGTCTCAGCAGCCACCGAGTTTCTCGGCCGAACCCCCTGACCGAACACCACCACCCTCGGCACGACTTGGAGGCAACCAGATGACGGCACCAACCACCCGGTCCGAGGCCGGGATCGACCTCTCGCTCTATCCCGAAGGTACCCGGCGCGACGATCGAGGCCGGCTCGTCATCGGCGGCTGTCCGGTCGCCGACCTGGTCGAGGAGTACGGGACTCCGGCCTATCTTATCGACGAGGGTGCCCTGCGGGCTCGTGCCCGTGCCTACCGGAACGCCTTCACGGCGCGCCATCCCGACAGCGAGGTGCTGTTTGCGTCAAAGTCGTTCCCGGCGGCCTCCGTCGTGCGTGTGCTCGCCGAGGAGGGCTGCGGCGTCGATGTCGCGGCGGCTGGAGAGCTGGCCATCGCTCTCGCGGCGAACGCCGATCCGGGTCGGATGGTGCTGCACGGCAACGCCAAGAGTGACGACGACATCTCCGCCGCTCTCGAAGCCGGCCTGGGGTACATCGTGATCGACAACCTTGACGACGTCGACCGGATCGCTCGGCTGGCCTCGAGCGCCGTACCGGTGCTGCTTCGCGTGAGCCCAGCCGTCGACGCGGCAACCCACGAGAAGATGATGACCGGGCACGACAACTCCAAGTTCGGGATCCCGACCGACCAGATCGCCGACGTCATCGCCAGGATCCGGCGCGAGCCGATGCTTGACCTGCACGGCCTGCACGCCCACATCGGCTCACAGATCCTGACGGTGGACCAGTTCGAGGCGGAGGTGGCGGCGCTGGCCCGGTTCGAGCGATTCGGCGTCTACGATCTGGGCGGCGGGCTGGGCGTCCGCTACGTGAGCGGCGACCGGGCACCCGACGTCGAGGAGTACGCCGACCGACTGGTCAGCGCCGTGCACAGGTTCCTGGGCGCGGACGTGCGGTTGATGGTCGAGCCCGGGCGGTCCATGGTGGCGCCGAACGGGGTCACGGTCTACCGGGTGGTGACGGTCAAGCACGGGGCCAGAGTTCATGTCGCGGTCGACGGTGGGATGGGGGACAACCTGGAGGTCGCGCTGTACGGCCAGCCGTTCGAGCCGAGCATCATCGACAAGTCCGGCCCGACCGTCGTCTGTGATGTGGTGGGCAGACACTGCGAGTCGGGAGACACCTTCGTGCGTGACCACCCACTCGTCGACCCGAAGGTCGGCGACTTGCTCACGATCCCCGTCACCGGCGCCTACTGCTACACGATGAGCAACAACTACAACGGCAACTGCCGGCCACCGGTGGTCTTCTGCCGCGATGGTCAGGCTCGCTTAGCCGTCCGCCGGGAGACGATCGACGACCTGCTGGCACGCGACGCAGTGGTCGGTTGAGGGCCCCCGGATGAGCCCGAAGCAGCGAGCGGCGCAGGTCTGCGACAACCTGCTGGGCTATGCCGGGCAGCTCACCGAGCACACGCCGACACCCGGCGGCTGTGTGGTGGTCGCCGACGCTGAAGGTATCCTCGCGCAGGGATCGTTCGGTCTCGCTGACCTCGAGCGCCGCACCGCCGTCGAGACGAGCCACAAGTTCGAGCTCGGCTCGATCAGCAAGATCTTCACCGGACTGCTCGTGAACCAGCTCGTCGACGAGGGGCGGATCAGCCTCGACTCTCGGATCGAGGAGGTGCTGCCGTGGGTGCGACTTGGGGAGCACGGCAGCCAGGTGACGGTCCGGCACCTGCTCAACCACAGCGCCGGCCTGGTGGCAGGTGTGGACTCGCTTACCGATGCCGTCGATCAGGCGTGGGCGCTTCGCGACCTGTCCGCGGTGCCACCAGGGGTGCGCTTCCACTACTCCAACGTGGGCTATGTCCTGCTGGGGCTCGCCATCGAGGCGTGCACCGGGCTCGATCTCGCCGCCAACCTGCGCGACCGGCTGTTCGTCCCCCTGGGCATGACAGCCACGGTCGGCGCGATCACCAACGCCGATCGGCGGGCCCTCGCCACCGGCTACCAACCTGCGTACGACGACCGTCCGTGGGTGCCCGGCGACGACCTGGCGCCGGCTCCCTGGTTCGAGGTGGCTGCGGCCGACGGCAACGTCGGGGCGAACGGCTCCGACATGGCCCGGCTGATCGCGCTGCTGTTGGGTGACGGGCAGGTAGCAGAGCGCCGGGTCATGAGCGAGGCGGCGATGCTTCGGATCGTGGAGTGTCTGGCTCCGGGAGGAGAGCCGGTCCTCGACCCACCGGGCGCGCCTCCGGTTGTCTCGAGCCGCTACGGGCTCGGGGTCAACGTCGAGGAGATCGGCGGTCACCTCTGCCTGACGCATGGTGGCGGCATGGTGGGCTACTCGAGCTTCTTGCTGGTTGACCGCGCTTCCGGGCTCGGGATCGCCGTGCTCACGAACGCGAACGGGGACGGCCTGACCGCGCAGCTGCTGGCCCGCTTGGGCCATGCCGATCTCGTGGCCGGGGGGCCCGATCGGGTTCGATTCCCGGCAGCCGACCGACTGGTCCTGGCCGCCGGGTCGGACCTGGACGGCGCGCTGCCGCCACCCGTCGGCCGCTTCGTCTGCAGCTCTGGCGCCGAAGGCGAGACTCGCCTGGTCGTCGACGTCGACCCGCGCCACGGATCGCTGCGCGTCACGCAGGGCGGCGTCTCCGGCAGGTTGTTCGCTTCCGGTTCTGGCCGGTTCGTGGCCGACCACCCCGGGATGCGGAGATTCTGCCTCGATCCCGCCGACCTTGATCGCGGACCTGGGTGGGTGCATGGTCCCGACGTCTACGAGTGGGAGGACTCGGAGGCTACATCCCCAGTGCCCGTCCAGAGTCGGCTTGAGCCGCTCTCGCCTGCGTTGGTGGGTCACTACCGGTCCTACTCCCCGTGGTACCCGCACATGCGGGTCTTCAGTCGCGGAGGGCGGCTGTGGCTCGCGGCCCCCGGGGGGGTCGAGGCGCCCAGCCACGACGAGGAGCTCGTCCCGTTGTCCGGTGGCACGTACCGGATCGGTGCCGATGTGTCGTACCCGGAGCGTCTGGTCGCGGGGCCGGTCGTCGATGGCCAAGTGGTGAGTGTGACACGCGACGGCTGCCGCTACTCCCGTACGTTTACCGAGTGACCGCGACCGGCGCACCGCCTGCGCACACCCGGCAGCGCGATGCGTGAGCTACGACGAGAGCGGCTGGCCGTCACCGCAGCGTTCTTCGGGTTCGGGGTGCTGCCGGGAGTGTGGGCTGCCCGCATCCCGTCGGTCCAGGATGCGCGCGGCCTCTCCGTCGGAGTGTTGGGAGCGGCGCTCATCGCACCGGCCGCGAGTGCGATCGCGGCCATCCCGGCAGCAGGCGGCGTAGCGTCTAGAATCGGCCGCCGGGCGGTGTTCCGGGCCGCCTTGATGGCGCTGTGCGTCTCGGCTCCGCTGCTTGCCTGGGCTCCCGGGCTCACCGGCTTCGTGGTTGCACTGCTCGTCTGGGGCGCGTCGTCCGGCGCACTCGACGTCGCGCTGAACGCGGAGGCGGTCGACATCCAGCAGCGCTACGGCCGATCCGTGCTGACGGGAATGCATGCGTTCTGGAGCCTCGGTGCCTTCGCCGGTGCGGGACTCGCAGCCGCGGCCGCCGCGGCCGGTCTCGCCGCCGGCTGGAGCATGCTGGTGGCAGCGGCTTTCGTCGCCGGACTGCTGCTGCTGTCGAGTCGGCGGTTCTCGTCTGTGCGCGCGAGTGCAGGCTCCGTCGGGCGGGTGTTCGCCCTACCGACGCGTGTCACGCTGGTGATCGGGCTGCTTGGATTCTGCTCGTTGTTCGTCGAGTCTGCGGCGAGTGACTGGAGCGCGATCTACCTGCATGCCTCGCTGGGCGCCTCGCTCGCGGTCGCCGGCGCCGGTTACACGGCGTTCTCGATCGCCATGGTTGCGGGGCGGCTCGTCGGCGACCGGGCGGTCGACAGGCTGGGGCCGGTGCGTACGGTTCGGTTCCCAGCCGCCGCCGGTGCCGTGGCACTCGGCGTCGCGCTGATGCTCGGGCTGGTCGGACCGACCTTGGTCGGACTCGCGATAGCCGGCTTGGGCACCGCGGTGATCTTCCCGCTCGCGATGACGGCGGCCGGACGACGTACAAGTGACCCGGCAACCGGAGTAGCGGAGGCAGCGACCGTCGGCTACCTGGGGTGGCTGGTTGCTCCGGGCGTGATCGGGATCGTGGCCGCGACAACCTCGCTTCGGCTGGCGTTGGGGATCGCGGTGGTACTCCTGCTGGCCGCAACGGTGCTCGCTGGTGCGCTCCGGGTTCCGGTGAGCCGTCGCCCGGTCCGAGGGTGACCGGTCTGGACCCGCGGCTCGGCAGTGGAGCACGGCGTTGGGGCCTGCCGGGGACCGCTCGGCACGGCAGGATCTGCCGTGTGCCGCTCGGCCGGACATCGGTACGGACC
>JBOHDU010000316.1:0-1769 GCA_050700615.1 Nocardioidaceae bacterium | reverse complement strand
GACCAGCTCACCCGCTGACAGCAGCCGCTGGGCGTCCTCACTGCTTGCCAAGGTCGCCCCACCCTTGCGCGCCATCTCGCCGACGAACGGAAGGCGGAACACGAGATCGGCCCCCAGGAGCCGCAGGAAGCGCCCGGCGTGGTCGTGGATCACCAGAGCCGTCATCAGGCCGTCGAGCGGCAACGTCCCGGAGTGGTTGGACACGACCAGCGCGGCGCCGTCGGACGGGATGTTCTCGACCCCGCGAACCTCGATTCGAAACCATCGCTGCGCGAGCGGGCGCAGTGCGGTCATGAGGAAATGCTCGGTGACCTCGGCGTCGAAGCCGAACTCGTCGACCTCGTAGTCACCGGTGAGCCGCCGCCGCATGAACGCCAGCAGCTCGGCCAGCGACCGCTCCCAGCCGCGATCGCCGAACGTCTCCTGAGCGGCTCCTCGCACAGAGTCGGCAACCTCCTCGGCATCCAGCGGCGGAGCCGCAGGACCCTCTGCCGACGAGCCTGCTGAGAGACCAGGATCGGGAGTCTGGGTTGCGGGACGCGACGCGAGCGACCTCTTCTTCGCCGGTCGTCGGCGTGCCCCGGGAGCACGGGACGCAGCCGATGGTTGACCGCTGTTCTCGCCAGCCACAGCCTGCTTCTTGCGAGTCGATCGCTGCGAGGGGGCCGCCTTCTTCTGGGTCGGCCGGGGCACCAGCGCACGAGCGGCGGCGGTCGGAGAGGTGCCGGACCCGCGCCCGGGACGGCCTTGGCTTCCGATCGGGATGACCTCAGCGTCCGGCATACGCCGCCGCCTTGGACATCAGCCCCGACACCTGGCGCTCGATTCCGGCGACCCGCTCCGGGCTCAAGGCTCCCGGCCCGAGCCGGGCGGCGAAGGAGTCGAACGCCTCGCTGGTCGTCGCCTGAGGATGGTAGCCGAGCTCCTGGCGCAGCCTCGTCGTATCGAGCCCCCGCCCGTAGGCCAAGAACGTGGCCTGCTCGGCGGAGATGTCCGCAGCGCGCGCCCGTGGGAACAACGAACCGATGGCCGCCATCACCGCCGGTGGGACGGCCACGCTGGGCTTGCCCAGCCGCCGCACAGCCTGGGACAGCGTCAGCACCCCGTCGCCGGCAACGTTGAACGTGCCCGGGTTGCCATCGATGGTGGCGAGCTCGAGCACGGCGAGCGCGTCGTACTCATGGCAGAACTGCAGCCGGGGATCGAATCCCAGCACGGTCGGGACGACAGGCAGGGAGAAATAACGGGTCAGGGCGGTCTCGATGCGCGGGCCGATCAGGTTGGCGCAGCGAAGCAAGGTGACGGTCACGTCTGGCCGGCGGCGGGCGAACCCTCGCACGTAGCCCTCGACTTCGACCGAGTCCTTGCCGTAGCCGGATCGCGGCAGTCGCCGCGGAGCCATGTCCTCAGTGAACATGGCCGGATCCTTCGGGGACGATCCGTAGACCGTCGACGACGACTTCACCACCAGGCGTCGTACGCCGGGCGCGCGCTGGCAGGCGGCGAGCAGCTGCATGGTGCCGATGACGTTGAGCTCTTTCATCGACGTGCGCCCGCCGGCGCCGCGCGGGGTGGCCGTCACCGACGCGTGCACGACCGAGTCGACCTTGGCCTGCGCGATCACCCGGGCGATGAGCGGGTTGCGGATGTCGGCGCGGACGAACTCGGTGCGGCCCAGGCGGACGCGGTCGTCGTTCGAAGGGGGCCGGGTGTCGACGCCAACGATGCGCTCGACCGCGGGGTCGGCGGCCAGCGCGGCGGCCAGTCGC
>JBOHDU010000315.1:0-4061 GCA_050700615.1 Nocardioidaceae bacterium | reverse complement strand
GCCCAGGAACTCCTCGACTTCGGCTTCCAGGGCGGTCTGGATGATCAGCCGAGCGCCCAGGCGCGCGACCTGCTCGAGAGTGACTGCGAGGTCGATGCCGCCCTCGAACAGGGCATCGATCTCGCTTCGGATCTTCTCTGTGGGCGATACTCGTACAGACACCGGCGTGGGTCCTTCCTCATAGCTTGGCGGTTACGAGTGGAACCTACGTCCGCCGTCATTTACACCGAGGTTGGGACATGACCCTCCGCACCCTGAGTTGCCCTCTTAGCCGCGTACTCTGCCGTTGGCACCAGCACCCGCCCACCACCATGAATCAGCGACTCCCGAAGCGTCTCTCCAGGAGAGCCGCATCCATCCCAATCGTCAGCGAACTAATGACGCGTGATATGGGAACAGCCCCCTGACAAGCGCGGGGTGCGCGGAACCCGCGGAGCGGTGCGAGGATTGGACCAGATCCAGAGGGCTCCGTCCTGCCAAGGAGGCGAGTGCGATGCGCGACGACCCGGACCCAGGCACAGTCTCCGCCGGCGACCACCGCGGCCCCGGACTTGGCGGCACGGCGGCCCCCGTAGTGCCGTTCGAGATGACGAACGAGACCGCGATACTCCTGTGCGCCAGCATGCAGCGGTACCTGCTCGAGGTCGAGAGGGGCCACCAGCCCGATGACCCCTCCTTGGCGGCCCTACGAAGGAGGTTCGGTGAGATGATCTGGAAGCTCGAGGTGGCAGCAGCTTGGCCTCGAGCCGTGGGCAAGCACAGCAGTGCCGCGGTCGAGCCCGCTTGAGGCATCTAGCCGAAGCACTTGAACGACACGGTGGTGCTGTACGTGTGCTGGGACTCCGTATCCCCCGACTCCGTGATGGTGACGATGGTCCGATCGCGGTACTTGATCGCGGTGGCATGGTCGTCGCACGTCGCAGATACCGGTCCTGACAGCCCTTGGCACGGCGGTCCGTAGTGACCTGCTCCGCCCGCGTAGGTCTCCCAGTCGTCGAACATGGGGTTCGAGTTGAAGTACTGGATGTCGGTCTCGATACGACAGGTCGTTGGGTCATGCGGGGCGCACCCGGTAATGCTTCCGTTGCCCTCGATCTTGTCCTGACTCGGCAACCGGATCGGATCGTATGACACGAAGCTGCACGTCACCACATCGTCGGGTGACACTGCTGTCTGGGCGGCTGTCGTGGCGGCGTGGCACGAGGGCGCGCACACCGTCGTACTGCCCGCGCTGTTGCCTCCAGTCGCTGACGCCGAGGAGGTGCCGCCAAGCAGCGCGATGGCGAGCAGAAGCGCCGCGCACAGACCAAGGCGGTATGCCAAAGATCGGTTTCTAAGCATCACAAAACCTCCTGATCGGATGAGAACTCAGAGGATCCATCTTCTGTATTACTCCCGCCTTGTCGCCCAGTCAGCACAGGCCACAATTGCCAGTCCTCCGGTCCGGACTCAGGGCGACGGAATCGATCACGTTCGGGCTCATTCCAGAACGCCAGTCATTCGTTCGGTTGACGATCCCGTGCGGGATGACAGCGGACAGTCCGAAATCCCTGCAGGCGGACACTTCATCTCCCTTTCCGCGGACAGCTGATCTCCCTTCCACGGACATCGGGACCGGTCGTGTCGGTCCGAAATCGAAGGTCCCTCCGGGGCAACGCTCGAGGTCTCTGACCACGCTCGAGCTGCCTCACCGGAGGGACTGTGAAGAAGTCTGAGAGGGAGATCATGGAGATTCTGGAAGCGTTTGAAGCCGCTGGGTGTGCGCACTCGGCGGCGCTGTTGGCGGGGGTGGATCCCAAGAACGTGCGGCGGTACGTCGCCAGGCGAGATGCTGGTAAGCCGGTCGAGGAGCCTGTGCAGCGACCCAAGCTGATCGACCCGTTCCTGCCCAAGATCGAGGAGCTGGTCGAGACCTCCGAAGGCGCGGTCCGTGCCGACGTCGTGCACGAGCGGCTGGTCGCCATGGGGTTCACCGGGGATGAGCGGACTACCCGCCGCGCGGTCGCCCCGGTCAAGGCGGCCTATACCGACGGGCATCGTCGGCGGTATCGGCCATGGATCACCGAGCCGGGTCTGTGGCTGCAGTTCGACTGGGGCAACGGACCGATCGTGTTCGGCCCTGACGGACGGCCGCGACCGACGTTGCTGTTCTGCGCCTGGCTGGCGTGGTCGAGGTTCCGGGTGGTGATCCCGACCTGGGACCGCAAGCTCGGCACCTTGTTGACGTGCCTGGACACGATGCTGCGCCAGGTCGACGGGGCACCTACCTATGCGCTGACCGACAACGAGAAGACCGTCACAGTCGAGCACGTCGCCGGGATCCCGGTCCGTCATCCGATGATCGTGGCGGCCGGGCGGCACTAAGGCCTGACCGTGCACACGTGCGTGCCGTTCGACCCAGAGTCCAAGGGTGGGTCGGAAGCCACCGTGCGGATCGCGAAGGCCGACCTGGTTCCCACCAAGGCGAACCTGCTCACCGGCTACCCTCGTTCGCCGAGCTGGCCGAGGCGTGCGAAGCGTTCGGCGAGAAGATCAACAGCCGGGTCCATCGCGAGACCAATCGGGTCCCGGCCGAGGCACTGCTGGTCGAGCAGGGCCGGTTGCATCCGATCCCAGTGGCGCCGTTCACCGCCGCACTCGGAGAGACCCGCAGCGTCAACACCGACCAGACCATCCGGTTCGGGTCGGTGCGCTACTCCACCCCACCCGGCTTGGTCGGTCGCGAGGTGTGGGTCCGCGCCGATGGCGAGGAGCTGGTCATTACCGCGCACCTCGATGCGGGCTGGTCGAGGTCGCGCGGCACCGGCTCTCGACGCCGGGGAACCCGCGGATCGACCTGTCCCATTACCCCGACCATCCCCACCAGGCCGACGGGTCACCGAAGCCGCCGCAGCCCAAGGGACGCAACCGTGACGAGAAGGCGTTCCTTGCGCTCGGGCCGGGTGCGCATTCGTGGCTTGTCGAGGCCGCCGCGGTCGGCGCGCAGCGGGTCCGGTCGAAGATGACCGCCGCCCTCGAGCTCGCCGCACTGGTCGGGACCGAACCGGTCGACGTCGCGCTGGGTGTCGCCGCCGCCGCCGGACGGTTCGCCGAGGGTGATCTGCTCGCGATCGTGCACCACCGCGCCAACGGTGCCTCGATCGCCTCTCTGGTCATTGCCGACGAGGACCACTCAGTCCAACCCGGCACCAGTACCTGGGCCAACTTCGGCACCCGCGCTGAACACGACGGCGACGTCGAGACCCGGGAGGAGTCCTGATGACCACGACCACCACGCGAGGTCCCAAGTTGGCCCCCACCACGACAGCACCGCAGCTGCCCGACGAACTCCACGCGGTGCTCAAGAGGATGCGACTGCCCTACCTTCGCGACGCAGCACCCGAGGTGCTGGCCACCGCCCGGGCGCAACGCTGGGACCCCGCCGAGGTCCTGCGCGTCCTGATCACCGAGGAGATCCGCCGCCGCGACGACGCCACCCGACGGATGCGCCGCAAGGCCGCTGGCCTCCCCGCCGGGAAGACATTCGAGTCCTGGCGCGAACCCGACTCCTCGATCCCGCCCGGCACCCAGACCGGGCTCTCCACCTTGGAGTGGGTCAGCCGCGCGGAGAACCTGGCCATCGCCGGACCCTCCGGCACCGGCAAGACGCACTTCGTCGAAGCGTTGGCGCACAAGGTCATCGACCACGGCATGCGGGTCTCCTGGTTCACCCTCGAATCACTCACCGCAGCGATCGGCCGAGCCACCGTCGACGGGTCAGTCGCCAAGACCATCGCCCGGATCACCCGAGCCGAACTCATCGTCATCGATGACATCGGCATGCTCCCCGCCGGCCAAGCCGCCGGCGAAGCGTTCTACCGCGTCGTCGACGCCGCCTACGAACGCCGCTCGATCGCGGTCACCAGCAACCTGCACCCCTCCGGGTTCGACACGATCATGCCCAAGACCCTGGCCACCGCGACCGTCGACAGCTGCTCCACCACGCCCACCTGATCCTCACCGAAGGCACCAGCCTCCGGCTCGCCGAAGCCAACGCAGGGAAAGGAGTGACGCCGCTGACA
>JBOHDU010000314.1:0-2197 GCA_050700615.1 Nocardioidaceae bacterium | reverse complement strand
GTCTCCATGCCTCATGCTCTCGTGCCGAGGCAGCCTCTCGTATCGAGGCAGCGTCTCTTGTCGAGGCAGCGTCTCCTGTCCGGCCCAGCCTCTCGTGTCGGAGGCAGCCGGGACCGGTGTCGCCTCGATCTCAGGCCGGCGCGCAGCCGACGGCTCTGGCTGCAGCTGGTCGCGCAGCTGCGCCTCCTTCTCCGACATCCCAGCGGCCACTTCGGTCGCGAAGACGCGCACGCCGGCCTCGAGCGCCTTGGCTCTGGCGGCGAGCCCGTCGGGTGTCAGGTTGCGCGCGGCTCGGCGGGCCCGCAGCATGCCGTAGACACCGGATGCCGCTCCTGCTGCGAACCAGATCGCGCGACTCACGGCCGGCCCGCCTGTGGTGCGGACCGGCGTGCCTGCTGAGCACGACGGCGCCGGATCCTGCGTTGCCGGCGCAGCTCCTTGCGAAAGACGATGGCGATCTTCAGCCGCTGGTCCTCGCTGAGGGCGCGGCGAACCCCGTGTGACAGGGCGGCAGCCTTGATCAGCGGGGCGGCCAGGGTCACCGAGACAACCCGCCCGGCCGAGACTGGCACCGCGCCGGTCTCCGCGCCGGTCATCGCCGTGATCACCGGAACAGCCGGCTCGCTGCCCGCGGAACGGCCGGACCTGCCGACCCCAGGCGACGCGGTGCGGGTGAGCTCGGCCATGGCCAGCTCGTTGGGGTGAGTCTTACTGCCGGTGTCACAGGTCGGGTCGACAGGTCGCGCGAGTTCGGCGATTTCGAGATGCAGACGCTGCACCTGCCGGCGTAGCGACACCACGGCCACGCCGAGGGTCGCGACCAAGGCCGCCACGAGGGCGAGCGCCAGGACCGTCATGTCTGCGCCTTCCGTGCTCGGTGATCAACTGCGCAACCCTATCGCGGGGCCTCGGGGTGGATCCGGTGCCGGTCAGCCGCCGCACCGGGTCGGCTCACGACTCGTCCAGGATCGCGTTGATGCGGTCGAGCCGGGCGGCGTACTGTGCCTCGACCCCGTGTGAGGTCGGCGAGTAGTAGGCACGGTCGGCCACGACCTCGGGCGCGTGCCGCTGAGACGCAACGCCGCGCGGATCGTCGTGCGCGTAGCGGTACCCACCGCCGTGACCGAGGTCCTTGGCCCCGGGGTAGTGCGAGTCGCGCAGGTGCGCGGGCACACTCCCGATCAACCCCTTCCTCACGTCGTCCAGGGCAGCGTCGACCGCGGTGATGACGGAGTTCGACTTCGGTGCCAGCGACAGCGCGATCACCGCCTGGCCGAGGTTGAGCCTGGCCTCCGGCATCCCGATGAGCTGGACAGCCTGAGCCGCTGCCACCGACGTCGTCAACGCGGTGGGATCGGCCAGCCCGATGTCCTCGCTGGCCAAGATCACCAGCCTGCGGGCGATGAAGCGTGGGTCCTCCCCCGCGGCCACCATCCGGGCGAAGTAGTGCAGTGCGGCGTTGACGTCGCTGCCCCGGACCGACTTGATTAACGCGCTGATCACGTCGTAGTGCTGATCTCCCGCCCGGTCGTAGCGCACGGCCGCGCGGTCGACGGCCAGCTCCAGAGTCTCCACGTCGACGTGAGCCTTAGATTGAGAGTTGGCCGCGAGCACCCCTGCCTCGAGGTAGGTCAGGGCCCGGCGGCCGTCGCCACCGGCGAGACGCACCAGCTGGTCGAGCGCATCGGGCTCCACGGTGGCTGCCCCCGCGAACCCGCGGTCGTCGGCCAGCGCAGCCGCCACCAGGACGCGGATCGCGTCGTCGGTCAGCGGTTCGAGCGTCAGGAGCAACGATCGTGACAAGAGCGGTGAGATCACCGAGAAGAACGGGTTCTCGGTGGTCGCCGCGATGAGCGTGACCCACCGGTTCTCGACGCCCGGCAGCAGCGCGTCCTGCTGTGCCTTGCTGAAGCGGTGGACCTCGTCGACGAACAGCACCGTCTCGCGACCACCGTGTGATAGCTCCTGGCGGGCGGCCGCGATCACGTCACGAACCTCCTTGACCCCCGCCGACACGGCGGACACCTCGACGAACCGGCGTTGGGTCTGCTCGGAGACGATCGAGGCGATCGTCGTCTTGCCGGTCCCGGGCGGACCCCACAACAGCAGCGCGCTCGGCTGATCTGCCTCGACCAGCCGACGCAGTGGTGACCCGGCTTGGAGCAAGTGGTCCTGGCCGACGAGCTCGTCCAGCGTC
>JBOHDU010000313.1:0-8045 GCA_050700615.1 Nocardioidaceae bacterium | reverse complement strand
CGCGATGGCACAGCCGCTGTACCCAGGCTGCGACGTCTGGCTCAACAACCCGTTGCGCCCCTACGAGGCCTGCGGGACATCGGGCATGAAGGCCGCCCTCAACGGCGCGCTCAACCTGTAGATCCTCGACGGCTGGTGGGACGAGTGGTACGACGGCGACAACGGTTGGGCCATCCCTTCGGCCGAGGGCATGGACGACCCTGACTACCGCGACGACGTCGAGGCGGCGGCGCTGTACGACCTGCTGGAGAAGGAGGTCGCGCCGCGGTTCTACGACGTCGACCAGGACGGCCTGCCGGCACGGTGGATCGAGATGGTGCGGCACACCCTCAAGTCGCTCGGCCCGAGGGTGTTGGCCAGCCGGATGGTCAGGGAGTATGTGCGAACCCTCTACACCCCGGCCGCGCAGCTGGCCCGGCGCGTCGATGGGAGCGGAGAGGCCGCCCAGGCGCTGGCCGCCTGGAAGCACGCGATGCGCGCCGGGTGGCCCGGCGTACGGATCGAGCATGTCGAGTCGACCGGCGTGTCCGACACCCCCTCGCTCGGGCAGACACTTATCGTCCACGCCTATCTCGCGCTCGGCGACCTCTCGCCCGACGACGTCGATGTGCAGGTCGTCTACGGCAAGGCGGCCGGTGACGACGAGCTGCGCGACGTCAGGGTCGTGAGCCTGGCGCATGCCGAGACCTACGAGTCAGGCCGGCACCGGTTCGACGGGGCGGCGGCGCTGGATCGGCCCGGACCGTTCGGCTACACGGTTCGCGCCTGCCCCAAGAACGAGCTGCTCGCCTCGCCGGCAGACCTCGGCCTGGTCGCCTGGCCACAGGGCGGGACGCCGGCTCCCTAGTGATCGCGACCGAGTCCTCGGCACGCCAAGGTGGGGCCCAATCGACCCTCGCGCGGCGACGGTAGCATATCTAAATGGCGGTTCTGTCGAGCCAGAACGCAGGCGCTCGGCATTGGCGTGCTTGGGCCAGCGTTGTTGCCCTTCTCGTGATTGTGGGTTTGGCGTCATGTACCCCGAACCACACCTATCAAGCCCCGCGGCCAACCACGCAGAGTCAGCAGCCTTTAGGCGAGGGGCCACGACCCCCCGGGCCTCGTTGTCGGAATCTGATCGTCACGCGGGTTGATCTGGCCACCCATACCGTGGAGGTCCGGACCCGCTTCACCGAACCGAAAGATGCACACGTGGTCTGGATTGAATATTTGGCGGATCACAACCTGAGGCCGGTCAAGGTAGATGCCACCACACATAAAGGCGCGAAAACCATTCTTCACTTCGCGAGTGTTCCCAAACGCCAAACAAATACGCTCGTTGCACAGCTAGTGTTCACGCGGAAGCATGTGACGGGATTCGCCGAGACTTCTACCACAGCAGATTGCTCGTACACCGTGAGGTTTCGCTGAAGTCTGGGCAGGCAGACCTCGGCCTGGTCGCATGGCCACAGGGCGGGACGCCGGCTCCGCTCGAGTAGGACGCTACGTGTCACCCGCCTGGGCCTGGACGGCCTCGAAGATCGCGAACGTGTGATCGAGCAGCGAGATCGTCGTCCCCGGCTCCAGGCGATCAGGCGTGGTGTGGGTGTCGGTGCGGATGACTTCGAGATAGTGGTCGGCCCACTCCTTCGGCAGCGTGACGTCGACCGGCTCGGAGCCCGAATGCAACCACAGGACGTACGACGTGTCGTGCTGTTGCTCGCCCTTGGCGTCGACCGCACGCAGCGCATCACCGGCCAGGAAGATCCCGAGCGTCGACTTCGAGGAGTCCAGCCAGGTCTCACCGGTCATCTCCTCCCCGGTGGGCTGCAGCCAGGTGATGTCCTTGCGGCCGCCGCCGTTGAGCGGTTTGCCCTCGAAGAAGTACCTCTGTTGCAGCACCGGATGTCGGGCGCGCAGGGTCATCAGCCCTCGTGCCAGCTCGTGCAGGTGCTCCCAGTCGGGGTCGCGCGCCCACGACAGCCAGGACGTCTCGTTGTCCTGGCAGAACGCGTTGTTGTTCCCCCCTTGGGTCCGCCCGAGCTCGTCTCCGGCGGTGAGCATCGGAACGCCGGTCGACAACAGCAACGTGCAGAGCATGTTGGCGGCCTGGCGGTGCCTCAGCAGCAGGATGTCGGCGTCGTCCGTGTCGCCCTCGGCGCCACAGTTCCACGAGCGGTTGTTGTCGGTGCCATCGTGGTTGTCGTCGCCGTTCGCCTCGTTGTGCTTCTCCTCGTAGGAGACGAGGTCGCGCAGGGTGAATCCGTCGTGTGCCGTGACGAAATTGACTGACGAGAACGGGAGCCGGCCGTCGTCGGCGTAGAGATCGCTCGACCCGGAGAAGCGCGAGGCGAGGTCGCGGACCCCTCCGGACTGACCGCGCCAGAAGTCGCGCACGGTGTCGCGGAACTTGTCGTTCCACTCGCACCACGGCGGTGGGAAGTTGCCGACGAGGTAGCCCTCGCCGGTCGCGTCCCACGGCTCTGCGATCAGCTTGACCTGGCGGATGACGGGATCTTGGTGCACCGCGGTAAGGAACGGCGCCTGCAGGTCGACCTCGAGCCCGTTTCGGCACAGCGCGGGCGCGAGGTCGAAACGGAAGCCGTCGACGTGCATCTCCGTGATCCAGTACCGCAGTGAGTCTGTGACGAGCTGGAGCACCTGCGGGTGTGAAACGTTGAGCGTGTTGCCGCAGCCCGTGACGTCGTAGTAGTCGCCGTTGTCGTGCAGGTAGTACGAACCGTCGTCGAGCCCGCGGAAGCAGAGTGACGGGCCCGGCCGGCCACCCTCGGCGGAGTGGTTGTAGACCACGTCCATGATCACCTCCAGCCCGGCGGCGTGAAGGTTCTTGACCATCTGCTTGAACTCGGCGATCTGCTCACCGCGGGTGCCCGAGCTCGCGTAGCCGGCGTGCGGGGCGAAGAAGCCGATGCTGTTGTAGCCCCAGAAGTTCACCAACCCGCGGTCGGTGAGGTAGGGCTCGGAAAGGAAGTGCTGGCTCGGCAACAGCTCGACCGAGGTCACGCCCAGATCCTTGAGGTAGCCGACCGTCGCCTCGTGGCCGATGCCCGCGAACGTCCCCCGGAGATCCTCGGGCAGGTCGGGGTTGAGCTTGGTGAGGCCGCGCACGTGTGCCTCGTAGATCACGACCTCGCGCCAGTGCACCTGCGGTGAGGCATCGTCACCCCAGTCGAACGTGTCGTCGCCGACCACCACGCTGCGCGGCACGTACGGCGCCGAGTCACCCGGGTTGGGCGCGCCGTCAGGCGTCATGGCGGGTAGTGACTCGTGCGGCACGAGTGTCTTGTCGATTGCCCTGGCGTAGGGATCGAGCAGGAGCTTGTCGATGCTGAACAGATGACCGGCCGGTGGATTCCACTCGCCATCCACCCGGAATCCGTAGTGCTGTCCCGGCCGCACGCCGGGCACGTAGCCGTGCCACACCCCGAGCGTGTGCTCGGGTAGCTCGAGCCGCGTCTCGTGACCGTCGTCCGCGAACAAGCAGACGTATACGGCGGTGGCGTCAGGTGACCAGACCGCGAAGTTGGTGCCCTCGCCGTCATAGCTGGAGCCGAGGATCTGGTGGTGTCCGGGCCAGACCGCGGCAGGCGTCGTCGACGAGTTCATGGGCCCATCCTGCCCAATCCGTCGCGGTGGGTGGGGCAGGTGGCCCGAAGTCAGCGGCCGAGCGGGTCGGCTACGCTCCCCGCTATGTCTGAATTCGTGCGGCTCGAGGTCGCAGCCGGAGTGGGCACGATCCGGATCGACCGGCCGCCGATGAACGCCCTCGACCACGACGCCCAGGAGGGTATCCGCTCGGCCGCCATCTCGGCTGCCGAGCGAGACGACGTCCGCGCGGTCGTGGTCTACGGCGGAGAGAAGGTGTTCGCGGCCGGCGCCGACATCAAGGAGATGGCCGACCTCGCCTACACCGCGATGGTGCTGCGCTCGGGTCCGTTGCAGTCGGCCTTCACGCAGGTGGCCCGGATCCCCAAGCCCGTGGTGGCGGCGGTCACCGGATACGCGTTGGGCGGCGGTTGTGAGCTGGCGCTGTGCGCCGACATCCGGATCGCGGCAGACAATGCGAAGCTCGGCCAGCCGGAGATCCTGCTCGGCATCATCCCGGGCGCCGGCGGCACCCAGCGGCTGTCGCGGCTGGTGGGGCCCTCCAGGGCCAAGGAGCTCGTCTTCACCGGTCGCTTCGTCGCCGCCGAGGAGGCCCTCCGGATCGGTCTCGTCGATCAGGTCGTGCCGGCCGACGAGGTCTACAACACTGCGCTCGAGTGGGCCGGCCGGTTCGCTTCCGGCCCGGCGTATGCGCTGCGCGCCGCCAAGGAGGCGATCGACCGCGGGCTCGAGGCCGACCTCGAAACCGGCCTGCAGATCGAGCGTCAGCAGTTCGCCGGGTTGTTCGCCACCGAGGACCGCAGGACGGGCATGCAGTCGTTCATCGAGCACGGGCCCGGAAAGGCCCGCTTCGAGGGCCGGTGACGAGCCGGGTGAGCGCGGCGGACCCCCTAGGGTCGAGCGCGGCGGCGACGGAGGACGAGGTAGCAGCCGCCTGGTCTGACCCCAAGCTGGCCCAGGTGCTCTACCACGACTGGGAGGCCGAGACCTACGACGACAAGTGGTCGATCTCGTTCGACCAGCGTTGCATCGACTATGCGCGGGACCGGTTCGTCGCGGTGGCGGGCATGGCTGGCCCTGCGTATGCAAAGGCGCTGGAGATCGGCTGCGGCACCGGGTTCTTCTCGCTCAACCTCAGGCTGGGCGGCCTGATCGACGAGTGCCACCTGACCGACATCTCGCCCGGCATGGTCGAGGCGGCGAAGCGCAACGCCGAGCGGCTCGGGTTCGCGGTCGAGGGGCGGGCGGCCGACGCCGAACGGCTGCCCTACGACGACGAGTCGTTCGACCTCGTGGTCGGCCACGCCGTCGTCCATCACATACCTGACGTCGAGCTGGCCTTTCGCGAGATGCTGCGGGTGCTCAAGCCGGGTGGCCGCGTCGTCGTCTGCGGCGAACCCACGCAGTACGGCGACCTCGTGGCCCGCAGGCTCTCGCGGGCCACCTGGTGGGTGACCACTCGGGTGACGCAGCTGCCGATGCTCCGCGCCCGGTGGGCCCGTCCCCCAGAGGAGCTGGACGACTCCTCCCGCGCTGCTGCGCTTGAAGCCGTCGTCGACCTGCACACGTTCGACCCGGCGGCCCTCGCGGAGACGGTTCGGCGGGCCGGCGGGGTCGAGGTGCACACGGTGACCGAGGAGCTCACTGCGGCCTGGTGGGGTTGGCCGGTGCGGACGTTCGAGGCAGCTGTTGCGTCGGACCGGCTCGGCCCGCGCTGGCGGATGTTCGCTTACCGGTCCTGGGTTGCCCTGTCGAAGGTCGACCGCGTCGTCGACCGGGTTGTGCCCGATGCGCTCTACTACAACGTGTCGGTCTCCGCGCGCAAACCTTGAGCAGCCGACAGCCGAGTGCCGGTGAATGCCCGCCGATCGCGGCCGGCGGCGGTGACTCCGGTGGCAGCGTGCCGCTGCAAACATCGTCTAGAGTCACGACCATGTCACGAGGCCTGCGGCAGAGCAGCATCGTGAGCTGGGCGAGCCTGCGGTGGGTGATCCGCCACCGGGCTTGGAGCCGCTACTACCTGGTCCGTTACCTGCGGTTCGCGATCTTCAAGCTGCGCAACCCTCGAGTCGTCACGGAGGGGTTCGTGTTCTTGGGCAAGCGGGTCGAGATCTCGGTGCGTGCAGGGTATGGGCGCGTCGTACTCGGTCGGTGGGTGCACGTCGGCGACGACAACCGGCTGCGTTGTCACGAGGGCACGCTGCGGGTCGGTGACAAGTGTGTCTTCGGCAGGGACAACACCGTGAACTGCTACCTCGACGTCGAGATCGGCGCCGCCACCATCGTCTCGGACTGGGTGTACATCTGCGACTTCGACCACGTGACCTCGCGGCGTGGTGCCCCGATCAAGGACCAGGGAATCGTCAAGGCGCCGGTGCGCATCGGTCCCGGCTCCTGGGTGGGCACCAAGGCGAGCGTGTTGCGCGGCGCCGAGGTTGGACGCGGTAGCGTGCTGGCTGCCCACACCGTCGTGCGGGGTGCCTTTCCCGACTTTGCCGTGGTGGCCGGCCTGCCCGGTCGCCTGGTGAAGATCAGGCGTGACCTTCCGACAGCCGGCGCGTTGTCCCTGGACAGGCGCCGTGCGGCGGCCGCCGCGTCGGTGCCGTGGGAGCCGGCCGCGGTCGTCGAAGATCGCGAACCGGCGTCGAGAGGGAGACACGATGCTCGTCAAGTTGCCGCTGAGGAGGGCATACTCTCCAGGCGACCGGCGAAGGACGGCCATGGCAGAGGAACCCACGGCGGCGGGCGACCCCGCTAGTTCGGTGAGCGACGAGGATGCATCGGCGGCGAAGCCGGCCCGGCGCGGCGAGCGGAGGCGCAAGGCGACGATGGCGGTGAAGAAGGTCAAGGCCGGATCCGACGTTGTCCGCGCCAGGATCGCGTCACTTGTCTGGCTGGTCGCGGTGGTCGCGGCGGTCATCCTGGCGGTCGGCGCCCTGCTGGTGGCTCTGCACGCCAACCAGGGCAACACGCTGGTGAGCTGGGTGCTCGACGTCGCCGGAAAGATCGACGGGCCGTTCTGGAAGATCTTCGAGTTCACCAAGAACGGCCACCCCGACGTCGTCAAGGAGCACCTGGTCAACTGGGGCCTTGCCGCCGTCGCCTACCTGATCGTCGGCAGAATCTTGGACCGCATCATCAGGCCGTGACCACCGACGCGGCCCGAGGCCACCCGACGGCGAGGGACTGGCGTGAGTCATGATGGGTTTCGCGAGGGGCGAGCCCGCAGATGTCGGCGATCCGGCGTGACAGAGGGCGTCCGCGACCATGAGAAGAGAGCCATGAAGATCGTTGTCTGTGTGAAGTACGTGCCCGACTCAACCGCCGATCGGGGGTTCAACAGCGACAACACCGTGGACCGCGCCGGGGTCGATGGGGTGCTGTCGGAGCTGGACGAGAACGCCGTGGAGGCGGCGCTGACGATCAAGGACACGACCGACGCAGAGGTTACGTTGCTGACGATGGGTCCAGACTCGGCCCGCGCAGCCATCCTGAAGGGACTGCAGATGGGGGCCGACGCCGGTGTGCATGTGGCCGACGATGCCATTCACGGCTCCGATGCCGTCGCCACTTCGCTGGTGTTGGCCAAGGCTCTCGCGACGCGCGACTATGACGTGGTCCTGTGCGGGATGGCATCGACCGACGGCGGCATGAGCGTCGTGCCGGCCATGCTGGCCGAGCGGTTGTCGGTGCCGCAGCTCACGTTCGCCTCCGAGTTCAGCATCGACGACGGTGTCGTCAGGATCCGCCGTGACGCAGACACCGCGACGATGACGGTCGAGGCGGCAACACCCTTGGTGCTGAGCGTCACCGACCAGGCGAACGAGCCTCGCTACCCGTCGTTCAAGGGCATCATGGCGGCCAAGAAGAAGCCGGTCAAGACGCTCACGGTGGGCGACCTGGGCATCGACCCGTCGGCGGTGGGGCTGGCCGGCGCGGGCACTGAGGTGGTCGATTTCGCGGTCCGGCCGCCCCGGCAGGCGGGCGTGATCGTCAAGGATGACGGCGACGGCGGGGTCAAGGCCGCCGAGTTCCTGGCCGCGCGGAAGTTCATCTGAGAGTGTTCATCTGACGGGGAGGCCGGCATGGCGGAGATCCTGGTCCTGGCGGACCACGACGGCGGCGAGGCCGCGAAGGTCACCTTCGAGCTGATCACCCTGGCCCGCCGGTTCGGCGAGCCCGCCGTGGCCTGGGCCGGCCCGGGCGCCGAGCAGGGCCTCCAGAGCTGCGCGGAATACGGCGCGGCCCGCGTCTACGCGGCCGGTGACCCGGCCTTCGACGACCTGGTCGTCGCGCCGGTCGCCGCGCTGCTGGCCCAGCTGGTCCGCGACACCAACCCGGCGCTGGTGCTGATCTCCGGATCACCGGAGGGCAAGGAGATCGCCGCCCGGCTGGCGGTCAGGACCGACTCCGGGCTGATCACCGACGCCACCGACCTG
>JBOHDU010000312.1:0-4373 GCA_050700615.1 Nocardioidaceae bacterium | reverse complement strand
ACTGTTCCAACATGTTCTACTCCTCGCCCACTCAGCTCCTCCTTCCTGGACGTGCGCGCATGATGGGCGACGGCTGGGAGAACGCGCGCCGGCGCGACGACGGCAACGACCACGTCACCGTCCGGCTTGCTGCGCGAGCGACCCTGCGGAGGGTGGAGATCGATACCTCGTACTTCGTCGGCAACGCCGCCGGATGGGCACGGCTGAGCGGGATCGATGCCCGCGGAGGGGCAGACCTCGACGACACGTCGCTGTGGCGGGAGCTGGTGCCCAGGACCCGCCTGCAGCCCGACACGCGGCAGTTCTTTCGGCTCGGTGGTCAGCCCCCGGTCACCCATGTGCGGCTCGACGTCTATCCCGACGGCGGACTCGCCCGGCTCCGAATCGACGGCGAGATCCTTCCCGAGGCGCTGCGGGAGGCGACGGTGCGATGGCTCGACTCGCTGCCCGACGCGCGCGTGCGAGAGGTTCTCACCCAGGGCGGCGGGCTCGGTGTTGACGAGGCCGGCCGGCTGACGGGGCAGCGCCCGTTCGGACAGGCTGACGCGTTGCCGCCGGCCGTGCTGGCGGCCTTGCTCGGCGACGCCGGCTCACCGGGCTGAGGGTGGCGCCGCCCACCTAGCGAGCGCCCACCCATCCCCACGGCGAACGAGCCTGACCAGACCGTACAGGCCACCGGACGTCAGGCCGGACAGCTGCTCAGGTGCCCGGCATCGGTGTGACCACGACCACCGGTCAGGTCAGCTTCGGTGGCGGACCGCGTGAAAGAGGCTCAGCGGCAGGAGCACCACGATGCCGGCGGGAACCAGCCACCAGGCGGCGGCGCTGGTCTGATGAGCGACCACGTACGTCGCCGCCAGCGCCACCACGACCGCCACCGCGATGCGCCAGTCGTCGCCGACGACGAAGTCGTACCAGAACGCCAAGAACGCCTTCACCCGGTTCATCAGGGAGTCGCCCCTGTGGTGCTGGGCTCGCGGTCCTCGTGACCCGGCGCCGGCGAGCGGAACACGGCGATCAACGCGAGTCCGTAGACGGCCACCAGCGGGATGATCACCAACAGCGCGGCGTCGCTGCCTGGCCAGAGCGCCCCGGCTCCCTCCGCGCCCCAGAACATCCCGAACGACGTCAGCATGACCCCCACGACGAACTTCATCGTGTTCTCGGGGACCCGTGCCAGCGGTGCCCGGACGGCGAAACCGACGCCGGCGATCACGAGCACTGCCGCCACGGCCGCGACGGTAGCCAGCGGAACGTCGTGCTGGTTGCTACCGAACGTGAGCACGATGAATACGACCTCGAGCCCCTCGAGCACGACGCCTTTGAACGACATGGTGTACGCGTACCAGTCCGTCACGAACGCCCGGCGCTCGACCGGCGCCGCTCCGGCCGCGGCGACGGTGGTCTGGAAGATCGTCGCCTCGTCATGCAGGGCCTTGTGCCCGCTCGCGCGCAGAATGGCCTTGCGTATCCACTGCAGCCCGAAGATCAGCAGCAGCCCCCCTACCACCAGCCGCAGCACGTTGAGTGGGATCGCGGACACCGCGGGCCCAAGCACGGCGACGGTGATGGCCAGCACCACCAGGCCAGATAAGACGCCGTACCAGGTCGAGCGCCACTCACGGGAGCTGCCCGCCGCGAGGATGATAGTGAGCGCCTCGACCGCTTCGACCAGGCACGCGAGGAAGACCGCGATGAACAGCGCGGAGCCACTCACAGGTTCCTCCTCGACGGTGCGGCGCGCCCGGGATCCGGGGAGCACCCGAAGTCTACGACCCCCCGGGCGTGACCACCGCCCCCGGCCGGCCCGGAGGCGATCAGCGCCAGACGTTCCTGATCGTGCGTGCGTGCCGGGCGTTTCCGAGGTGGCCGAGGCCGTACATGTCCTCGATTGTCCTGAGCACGGAGTAGTGCGTGATGTGCTCGGCGTAGCTGCCGCGTCGCACGTGCGCACCGTAGAAGAACGTCGGTATCCGGTTGGGGCCGGAGTGGTCGTCCTCGTCGAACGTCACGATGAGCAGGCTGTTGTGGGCGTGGGTCCAGCGTGCGTAGCGAGACAGGTTCCGACGCATCCAGGCATCTCCGGTGGCGACCGAGCAGTTGTGCATGTCGCTGCAGAGATTGGGCGTCACGAACGCCAACCTCGGCAAGAACGCAAACCGTCGCGGCCAATCGCTGAACGGCCGGCTCACGCGTGGGCGAAGATCGATGAAGTCGGCCCAGGGCACGTGCTTACGCGCGTAAACCGGGGTCGTGCACTCCTTCGACCCCACCTTGGGCAGACTTTCGGCGTACCCGACGAACCGCCGTCCGTGAGCGATCATCTGCCGCCCGAGATTGTTGGCCGCGAACCGGTGGGGACAGGAGTCGTCGGTGATGCCCTGCTGGCTGCCTGAGAAGAGGGCTAGATAGTTGGGCTGGCTGGGATGGGTCACTCCGTAGGACTGGGTGAAGTTCGCGCCGTGTTCGGCGAGCGAGGTCAGGTACGGCGCAGCGGGGGCCCCGATCACCTCGTTGGCAGTGTGGTTCTCGAACACCACGACCACCACATGGGCGAAGCGCGGTGGACGGCGTGCCGCCCCAGCGCCGGCGGATCCGTGCAACGTCGGCTCGGCTGCCCGCATGCCGACAGGCGTTGAGCTTTGGGCTGGTGAGGCGACTCCCGATATCAAGAGCGCCAGGCCAGCTGTGCCGAGCACGAATCCACGCATTCTCGTCGAGGTACGTCGCACGTCGACCTCCCAGTCATCAGGCAAGGTCCCCGAGGCAGGGTAAGCAGATCGGTTCCGACCTTTCAGCCACCGCAATTTGGGCGGTTTCGGGAATGCGCGGCGTTTCCGTCCTGTTTGGCGTCCGTCGCGCAGCCCGAATCCACCGATGGCTGGCGTCGTGAGCGTCACCAGGTGGGTGTGATCGCAAGACGCCCGGCGCGAAGGCAGACCGGACGTCTGTCGAGCGGCGGCAACACAGCCGGGGTACCCGGATGGTGGCGCGCAACAGGCGGAGAGCGGTGGACCAGGGCTCAGAGCCGGCGTGCACCGGCCGTAGGATCCTTGCGTGCCTCGGGCTCCCCGGCGTAACCGCGTCACTCCGACCGGCGACATCGTCGCGATCACGCTTCGCGGTGCCTGGCTGGGAAACCGTGGCATCTTGCACGAGGACCATGACATCGTGCGGTTCCACGCGAGCAGCCTCTGGATCACCTGTGCACTGAAGTTCAAGGACTGGCGCTTGCCGCAGTGGCAACCGCATCACTTCACGCTGCTGTTCTTTCACGACGAGGCGGTGGCGCTCGCGGCCGGCCATCGTCCGTGTGCGCTCTGCAGGCGTGACGACTACAACGCCTACCGGCGGGCCTTTGCCGGCGCATCTGGCGTCGAACTGCCGGGGGCACAGCAGCTCGACCGGCGGCTGCACGGCGAGCGGCTCGTCCGCGGCACGCACCGGCGGCGGCTGCATCGCCGATCGTGGTCAGAGCTGCCCGTGGGGGCGTTCGTGCTGGATGGCGGGGCGCCGCTTCTCGTGCTCGAAGACGCCGTCGTACCGTGGAACGAGCGGGGCTACGGCGTCGCGCGCAGCCGTCCGAGCCGTGGCGACGCCGACGTCCTCACGCCGCCGAGCAGCCTGGCCGCGCTCCGCGGCGGCTACCGTCCCCACATCGATGCCGGCGCCTACCCGGCTACCAGGTGAGGCCGTGCTGGGCCAGGTCAGCCTCGGTGGCAAGCCGGTCGATGGGGCTGAGCGGCCGATCGCTGGGTGCGGGCAGCCCGAGCGCGACGCAACACGCCGCTAGCGTGTCGTCGTACGCCAGCGAGATGGCGTGCAGTCGGTGTGCGCGCGCGGTTGCGTCCACGGCCTCGACCCGCTGCTGTGCCGTCTCGAGCCGGCGCAGGTCCGCCACCAGCTGCTCCAAGCTACGGGACGCAGCGCGGTTCCCGCGGCGGCGGCGCACGAGGCCGATCAGACGAGGGCCGTGTGCGAGCAGCGCGAGCAGCAGGTAGAGAAACGCGGCGGGGGCAAGGAGCAGACCCACCCAGATCAGGGCTGTCTCCATCAGAACCTCCGCTGCCCGGCCGCCGTTATCACCACCGTCCGCACCCCCCATGGTCACACGCCGGAGGCGGGCAGGAAAGCGGGCCGTGGGATCAGTCCCCGTCGACGAGGGCCCGGACCTCGTGCGCGATCTCGAGATCCTCGCGTGCGGTGACCACCACGGTGCGGACCGCCGCGCTCGCGGCTGACACGTCCGCATCGGCCGTGGCTTCGAAGTTACGGTCCTCGTCCAGGGCCACGCCGAGGAAACCGAGACGCTCGGCGGCCATGGCGCGCAGCGAAGGGGCGTTCTCTCCAACACCCCCGGTGAACGACAGCAC
>JBOHDU010000311.1:0-3292 GCA_050700615.1 Nocardioidaceae bacterium | reverse complement strand
AACCCGGCTGGCCGGTGAACTGTTCGGCGGCCATCATGTTCTGCGAGAGGAACCGCTCGATGCGCCGCGCGCGTTGGACCTGCTGCTTGTCCTCTTCGGACAGCTCGTCGATACCGAGAATCGCGATGATGTCCTGAAGGTCCTTGTAGCGCTGCAGGATTCGGATAACCTCCTGTGCGACTCGGTAGTGTTCGTCGCCGACCACACCGGGGTCGAGGATGGTCGAGCTGGACGCCAACGGGTCCACGGCGGGGAAGATGCCCTTGGAGAACACCGCCCGGCTCAGCTCGGTGGTGGCGTCCAGGTGCGCGAAGGTCGTCGCCGGCGCGGGGTCGGTGTAGTCGTCGGCGGGCACATAGACCGCTTGCATCGACGTGATGGACTTACCCCGTGTCGAGGTGATCCGCTCCTGCAACTCGCCCATCTCGTCGGCGAGGGTGGGCTGGTAGCCGACGGCCGAGGGCATCCGTCCAAGCAAGGTCGACACTTCCGACCCGGCCTGAACGAACCGGAAGATGTTGTCGATGAAGAGGAGCACGTCCTGGTTCTTGACATCTCGGAAGTACTCGGCCATGGTCAGCGCAGACAGCGCCACCCGCAAGCGGACGCCGGGGGGCTCGTCCATCTGCCCGTACACGAGGGCGGTCTTCTCGATGACGCCGGACTCGGTCATCTCCAGCCACAGGTCGTTGCCCTCGCGGGTGCGCTCCCCCACGCCGGCGAACACCGACACACCGCCGTGCTGGTCGGCGACCCGGCGGATCATCTCCTTGATGAGGACGGTCTTGCCGACGCCGGCGCCGCCGAACAATCCGATCTTGCCGCCCTGCACGTACGGCTCGAGAAGGTCGATGACCTTGATCCCGGTCTCGAACATCTGCGCTTTGGGCTCCAGGGCGTCGAAGGGCGGGGCCGGCCGGTGGATCTCCCACACGTCGTCGGGCTTGGCGATGGCATCCGTGTCGAGCGGGACGCCGATCACGTTGAACACGTGGCCGAGCACGGCGTCGCCTACCGGCACGGTGATCCCGTGCCCGGTGTTGACGACCGCTGTCCCACGACGGAGCCCGTCGGTTGGCTTGAGGCAGATGCACCGCACGCGGCCCTCGCCGATCTGCTGGGCGACCTCTGCCATCACTTTGATACGTTCGCCGTCGACGTCGATCTCCATCTCGACGGCGTGATTGATCTCGGGCAGCGTTCCCGGCGGGAACTCGACATCGACGACCGGGCCGGCGATGGCGACGACCCTGCCCTCCGTGCTCTCGATCTTGGCGTCCTCGGCGAGGGTGCTCATCCGGTTCTCCTGGCTCTCAGGCCGACTCAGCGGCCGTGTCGTACGTATCGGAGTACGGGCCGGCCCCGTCGGCGATGCCGGCCTGGCGCAGCGCCTCCGCGCCGCCGACGATCTCCATGATCTCGGTGGTGATGGAGTCCTGGCGCGCCCGGTTCATGACCCGGCGCAAAGTCTTGATCAGGTCGTCCGCGTTGTCCGTGGCGGCCTTCATGGCCCTCTGGCGGGCGGCGTGCTCGGAAGCCGCCGACTCCAGCATCGCCGCGAGTACCTCCGCCTCCAGCCAGCTGGGCAGGAGCCGGTCGAATATCTGCTCCGGCTCGGGCTCGAACTCATAGTCCGTCTTGTGGCCGGCGACGCCAGGGCCGGGTCCGTGGTAGATGTCGCCGCCTGTTGCAGCCACCGCCGGCGTTCCCACGCCGCTATCCCCGCGATCGCCGTCCGCAAGAGGGCCATCGGGATCTCCCTGGCGCTGGGACTCACGCCGCCGGACCATCGGCACCAGCTGGCGGACGTTCACCGACTGCGAACCGAGCGACACAAACCGGGTGTACACCAGCTGGATCTGGTCGAGCTCGGCCGCCTCGAAACGTGCCATCACCGAGGCGACGACGCGGCGGGCGTCCTCGTAGCGGGGCCGGTCCGAGACGCCGGTCACCGACGCCAGGATCGGCTGGTTTCGGTAACGGAAGTGGTTCTCCCCCTTGCGCCCCACCGTGATCAACTGCACTGAGCGCCCGCCCGCCCGGTCCTCGCGGACCATGCGCTCCACCGTGCGGATGATCGAGGAGTTGTAGCCGCCGGCCAGACCCCGGTCCGCCGTGATCAGGATGATGGCGACCTTCTCGGTCGACTCCACGTCGCGGAACAGCGGGTGCCGGGACGCCTCCGGAGTGTCGGACACGTGGGCGACCACCTCACCCATCTTGGCCACGTACGGTCGCGCTGCAGCGATGGCCTGCTGGGCGCGCACGATGCGCGACGCTGCGATCAGCTCCATCGCGCGCGTGATCTTCTTGGTCGACTCGACGCTCCTGATGCGCCGCCGCAGTACCCGTTCCTGGCCGCCAGCCATGCCGTCCTACCCGCTACCCGCCGCTGCCTTCGCTGGGCGCGAAGACTTTCGCGAACTCCTCGATCGCCGAGTCGAGCTTCGCTGTGTCGGGGAGCTCCTTGGTCGAGCGGATCTCCTCGAGCAAGTCCGGGTGGCTCGACTTGAAGAACGAGATCAGCTCCGACTCGAACCGGCGGACGTCCACGACGTCTATCCCGTCGACAAAGCCGTTGGTCGCCGCGTAGATGGCGACGACCTGTTCCTCGACAGGGACCGGCGCGTTCTGGGGCTGCTTGAGGACCTCCGTGAGGCGGTACCCCCGGTCGAGCTGGGCCTGAGACACCTTGTCCAGCTCGGAACCGAACGCGGCGAAGGCCTCCAGGTCCCTGAACTGGGCGAGGTCGGTCTTGAGGGTCCCCGCGACCGAACGCATCGCCATGATCTGGGCGGCTCCGCCGACCCTCGACACGGAGTTGCCGACGTTGATCGCAGGACGGACGCCCGAGTAGAAGAGGTCGGACTCCAAGAAAACCTGGCCGTCGGTGATCGAGATGACGTTGGTGGGGATGTAAGCCGAGATGTCGCCGGCTTTGGTCTCGATCACGGGCAGGGCCGTCAGCGAGCCGCCGCCCTTGGCGTCGGACAGCTTCGCCGCCCGTTCGAGCAGCCGGCTGTGGAGGTAGAAGACATCCCCCGGGTACGCCTCGCGCCCGGGCGGCCGGCGAAGCAGGAGGGAGAGCTGACGGTAGGCGTCAGCCTGCTTGGACAGGTCGTCGTAGATGATCAGGGCGTGCTCCCCGTTGTCCATCCAGTGCTGGCCGATGGCCGAACCGGCGTAGGGGGCGAGGTACTTGAACGGGGCCGGCTCCATGACCGGCCTGCCGATCGTGGAGACCAAGGCCAACGACGTCTCGGCCTACATCCCCACCAACGTCATCTCGATC
>JBOHDU010000310.1:0-2274 GCA_050700615.1 Nocardioidaceae bacterium | reverse complement strand
ACGCCGTCGTCTTCGCGCTGGCAAACCCCGACCCAGAAGTCGATCCCGCGGCGGCGCACGAGCATGCCGCGGTGGTTGCCACCGGCCGGTCCGACTACCCGAACCAGATCAACAACGTGCTGGCCTTCCCCGGCTTCTTCCGGGGGATGCTGGACGCCGGCACGAGCAGTATCACCGACGCGATCATGCTCGCGGCGGCCGGCGCCATCGCCGATGCCGTGGCTCCCGATGAGCTGAATGCCAGCTACATCGTGCCGTCGGTGTTCGATCCGGCGGTTGCACCATCGGTTGCGGCGGCAGTACGGGATGCTGCCGCCACGACCGACACGACCGCCACGACCGCCACGACCGCCACGACCGACACGACCCGCCGTTCCGACACGACCAGCTAGTGGCGTGACGACGGCGTTGGTTTCGAGAATGCACCGGTAGAAGTTTCCGACCGCTAGCACAGGAGGGATGGTCCCGTGGACATTCGGGTGACAGGTGGTCCGGTCGAGCGTGGCGAGGAGGTCCTCACGCCGGAGGCGCTCGAGTTCGTGGCCGAGCTCCAGCGCCGGTTCGCGACGCGCCGCGACGAGCTGCTGGCGCTGCGTCGTACCCGACGCGACGAGGTCGCCAGGACCGGCTGGCTCGACTTCCTTCCCGACTCGGACGGCGTGCGGGCCGGAGACTGGTCGGTGGCGGCCGCACCACCGGATCTGGTCGACCGGCGGGTGGAGATGACGGGGCCCACCGACCGGAAGATGACGATCAATGCGCTCAACTCCGGCGCCCGGGTATGGCTTGCAGACCTCGAGGATGCCAGCACCCCGCACTGGCGCAACGTCGTCGGCGGCCAGATCAACCTCTGCGACGCCATCCGGCGCTCGATCAGCTTCGTGTCGGCCGAGGGCAAGGACTACCAGTTGGCGACCGACCGGCGACTGGCCACCATCGTCATGCGCCCGCGAGGATGGCACTTCGACGAGCACCACGTGTACGTCGACGACGTCCGCGTGGTGGGCTCGCTCGTCGACTTCGGGCTCTACTTCTTCCACAACGCGGCCGAGCTGCTCGCGCGGGACAGCGGTCCGTACTTCTACCTGCCGAAGATGGAGAGCCACCTCGAGGCCCGGCTTTGGAACGACGTCTTCACCTGGTCCGAGCAGCGGCTCGACATCCCGCATGGCTCGGTGCGGGCGACCGTGCTGATCGAGACGATCCCCGCTGCGTTCGAGATGGAGGAGATCCTGTACGAGCTGCGCGAGCACGCCTCCGGGTTGAATGCCGGGCGCTGGGACTACCTGTTCAGCATCATCAAGAACTTCCGGGATGTCGGTGCCGACTTCGTGCTGCCCGATCGCAACGTGGTCGGCATGACGGCGCCGTTCATGCGGGCCTACGCCGAGCTGCTGGTCAAGACCTGCCACAAGCGGGGGGCGTTCGCGATCGGCGGCATGGCCGCATTCATCCCGAGCCGGCGCGACGCCGAGATCAACGAGCGCGCCTTCGCCAAAGTGCGTGAGGACAAGGAGAGGGAGGCGAGCCAGGGATTCGACGGCTCCTGGGTGGCGCATCCTGACCTGGTTCCGGTTTGTCAGGAGGCCTTCGACGCGGTGCTCGGCGACCGGCCCAACCAGCTCGACCGGCAGCGCGACGACGTCGTGGTCAGCGCAGACGACCTGCTCAACATCAAGGCCACGCCTGGCACGATCACGGTCGAGGGGCTTTACAACAACGTCGAGGTGGCCCTGCTGTATCTCTCGTCATGGCTGGGAGGCAATGGTGCGGTTGGCATCCACAACCTGATGGAGGACGCCGCCACGGCCGAGATCTCGCGCTCGCAGATCTGGCAGTGGGTGCACAACAACAGCACGCTCGACGACGGCACACCGATTACGCGCGGCCTCGTTCGGCAGGTGCTCGACACCGAGGTCGAGTCGATCCGCAACCAGGTGGGCGACGAGGAGTTCGACAAGGGTCACTTCAGGCAGGCCCGCGATCTCTTCGAGACGGTGGCCCTGGCCGCCGACTTCGCCGACTTCCTCACCTTGCCTGCATACGACGTGGTGGCCGGCCATTGACCTATCTCGATGACCTGGCGAACGACCTCGACGCCTCGCTGGCAGCAGTCGACGCGGAGCTCAGGGCCGACTTTCCCGGTGACCGCGGCGTAAGGCAGCCGGTGCACACGGTCTACGTGCCCGCTGACCGCTACGACTCGACGACCGTGCGCGACTGGGGCGAACAGGCGATGCGCGCCCTCGACGAGTACGGCGCAGACCCCGAAGA
>JBOHDU010000309.1:0-3352 GCA_050700615.1 Nocardioidaceae bacterium | reverse complement strand
GAGCCTGCGACCCAGTGCATGGGGTCGCCCCAGCCGAGGTCGGTCACCCCAGCGGAGTCCAGGGCGAGGGCCACGAGCGTACGGTTGTGCGCCGCGAAGGTGACCACGTGAGCGATCATCCCGCCGTACGTGAACACCTAGGCCGGCTCGCACAGCGCGTCGACGAACGTCTCATCGAGACGCCCCTGCTCGCACACCTCGCGCACCTGGGTCAAAAATGCGGGGCCCACGGCCGCCAGCCTTCGGCGCATGCCCGAGACAGTCTCGTGCTCCTCGACAGACCAGTCGTAGTCTCGCGTCTCGATCGCGGACATCCACATGTCCATCTGACCGATCAGGCGCGACAAGAGGGATCGGATCGTCTGGTGGTCCTCGTCGACGGACAGCTCGATCGGGGCGTCGAGCTGCTCGTCGTCGAGCCGCTCGGCACGGCTGACGAACTCTCCGACTAGCCAGATGTGGTGTTCGACGATCTTGACAAGGAGGTCCATGGAGGTCACCTTCGTTTGGGCAGGCAGCCGGAGGCTGCCGGGTGGATGGAAATGAACGTCGCTCGGCGCCGAGATCTGGATCCGGCTGGGTCGTCGCCGCCACTCCACCGGGGTGGCGCCGTAGGCGCGGCTGAAGGCACGGGTGAACGCCTCGTGCGAGCCGTACCCGGCCTCGACGGCGATGTCGAGGATCGTGCTGTCTTTCGTGACGAGCCGGTACGCCGCGCGCTCGAGCAGCACGCGGCGACGCAGCCGGTTCGGTGTCTCGCCGGCGACCGCAGCGATCACCCGGTCGAAGTGGTACCGAGACAGGTGAACGCGTCCGGCCAGCTCTTCACCGTCTGCGTCGTGGTCGTCCAGCGCGTCGGCTAGGACGTCCACGAACGCCGTGAAGGTGTCGGTGGAAGCGTTCATATCGTCATCCTCGGCTAGGCGGTTGTGACGGCGCTTGATCGTTCTTGCGCAGTGCGGGAGTACCTGCTTTGCCTTCGCCAGATGAGAGGCACCACTAGGTGTAGAGGCAGAACGGGTGGCCCGCGGGGTCGAGTAGCACCCGAACGTCCTCCTGCGGCTGGTGATCCGGCAGCTCGGCGCCGAGCTCCACAGCCCGATCCGTCGCTGCCTGGAGGTCGGCAACCTCGAAGTCGAGGTGGATCATCATCTGCTGCTGGCCGCCGAGAGCCGGCCACTCGGGCCGGACGTAGTCGGGGTTGTACTGGATCGCCAGGTAGGCAACGCCCTCACCAAGGTCGAGCGCAGCATCGGTCTCATCCTGTTTCCAGATCGGCCACCCACGCAATTTCGAGTAGAAGTCGGTGAGCGCTGCGACATCTGGCGCGTCCAGCACGACACCCCACCAGTCCGACCTGGACCAGCGGTCGCGCGCTTCGCCTTCGCTCTGTTGCTGTTCCATCCGGCGACAGTAGTGCGGCAGTCGAGCGGCCGTCTACGTCTCCTTGACGCGGCCGACCGGCGACAGATCGAGCTCCAGATCCAGCCAGCCGGCCAGCTCCTCGATCTCGCGACGCACGGCAGCCGTCATGGCCCTGCCGAAAGGACAGTCCTCATGAATCGCGTCAACACGAAGAATCCCTGCGGCACGGTCGGCAGTGGCGTCAACCTTGCCCACCAGCCGATCGCCGTACAGGATCGGGAGCGCCCAGTATCCCCAACGGCGCTTCGCGGCGGGCTTGTACATCTCCAACTGGTAGTCGAACTCGAAGAGATCGGTCATCCGCTTCCGGTCGTAGACAAGTCGGTCCAGCGGCGACAGCAAGACGGTGCGACCGTCGAATGCTCCGTCGAGGTACGAGGGGTCGAGCCGCCACTTGCCACGGACTCCTTCAACCTCGGCAGGCTCGCCAACAGGGCCGATGTCGTCAGGCTCGTCGGGAGTCTTGGCCGCGCGCGCCCGGGCGATGCCGAGCGCGCGCAGGCGCCTCGCGTTGCGGATCTGCAGAGCCCTCTCGAGCGGCACCACGGGCTCGTCGGGATAGACACGTTCGGCAAGGTCCCAGAGGGGTTCTCGGCTCTCGCGCCCGGCCACCGCCACCTCGCCGCGGCGCACCATCAGGTTGAGGAGCATCCGCACGTTGCGGTCGTTGTTCCAGCCGCTGGACTGCCACGGGACCATCGTGGTGTCGGGGAGATCCGCTGAGGGCAACGGCCCCTCGTCGTAGAGCTTCTCGAGAATGTCGCGGCGACAGTCGTCGTTGGCGAGCACCCAGTTGCGTTGGTCCTTCTGCCACTCGATCAGATCGCCCGGTCCGGGCCAAGCCGCCATCTCGGCGCGGTAGAGCGAGATGTCCTCGGCCGGACGCAGCCTGCCCTGGAGCTCGACGAGCGAGCCGTCGGCCACCGCAGCCTCGAGACCTCCCGCTCGGTACGCCGGTCCCAGCCTGCCGAACATCACCAGGTCGGCGCTCCGGGCGACCGTGCTGGTGAAGTCTGACTGGAGCAAGGTCAGGTGGCGGACCACGGCGAGCAGCCCGGTCGGCCGCGGTGTGTTGAGTAGCTGAGCACGCACCGCGATGCGTCGCGCATCGGTGCGGGACAACTGGTGAACGACCACCTCCCGAGGCTAACGTGACCGAAAGCGTGACCCGGTGCCCAGGGAACCCAGGCTTGACACATGTGCGGCAGGTGATCGTGCGCCGCGTCGACCGACGCGGCAGAGGCACGGGGGGGAGCAACCAGTCGGCGTTGGTTAGTGCCGGTGCCGACGGATTCCGTGTTGCCCGTGGCGGCCTGGCTGAGGCAGGCTCAAGGCGTGATCGAGCTGCGCGTGCTGACGGCCGACGACTGGGGCCTCTGGCGAGAGCTACGGCTGGCGGCGCTCGCTGAGGCGCCGTACGCCTTCGGGTCACGGCTTTCGGACTGGCAAGGAGAGGGTGATCGCGAGGACCGCTGGCGGTCTCGCCTCGACCTTCCGGGATCGCTTAACCTGGTCGCTGTCCGGGATGGACATGGGCTCGGCATGGCCAGCGGGGTGCCCGAGGGGGGCGGCGTAGTCAAGGTGATCTCCATGTGGGTCAGCCCAGTCGCGCGAGGGCTGGGAGTCGGGGATCTGCTGGTCCAGGCAGTGGAGGACTGGGCCCGGAAGGGTAAGGCCACGGTCCTGCGGCTGGCCGTCGTGCCCGACAACAACAAGGCCGTGGCGCTCTACCAACGCCACGGGTTCAGGCGCACCGAAATCGTGGGCGACTTGATGCCTGACGGTGTCCGCACGGAGATGGTGATGGCCAAGCCACTCACCACGGAACCCGCGGCGTGACCTCCCGCCGATCGTGAGCCGGTGGCTCACAGGGCGCGATCAGTCGCCGTCGGCTCGCTCGTTGAGCCGTCGCAACATCGCGTTGTAG
>JBOHDU010000308.1:0-7895 GCA_050700615.1 Nocardioidaceae bacterium | reverse complement strand
GATCAAAGCCGAGCGGTCGAGGGCGGCTTGGCCGCCGACTATGTCAACTTCTCGGCCGAGCCGGACATGGCGCGCCTGGTCGACGACGGCATCGTGTCCGCGAACTGGGACAAGGGCCCCACCCACGGCATGGTGACGAACTCCGTGGTGGTCTTCGTCGTCCGGAAGGGCAACCCCAAGCACATCCACACCTGGGCCGACCTGGTCAAGCCCGGCGTGAAGATCGTCACCCCCGACCCGGCGTCGTCCGGTTCCGCGAAGTGGAACATCCTCGCGGCCTACGGCCAGGTCCTCGCGCGGGGTGGCTCCGCCGCCGACGCGAAGGCCTACCTCACGAAGTTCTTCGAGCACACCGTCGCCCTTCCGAGCAGCGGTCGCGATGCGACAACGGCCTTCGAGAGCGGCAACGGCGACGTCCTGATCTCGTACGAGAACGAAGCGATCCTGGCGCGCGCCGAGGGTGCCGACTTCGACTACCTGGTCCCGGACCAGACGATCCTGATCCAGAACCCCGCCGCGGTAACCAAGACAGCAAATCCGCTGACCAAGAAGTGGCTGGCTTACGTGCTGTCGAAGCCGGCGCAGACGACGTTTTACCACTACGGCTTCAGGCCGGTCCTCCCCGGCATCCACACCAGCGTCCCGGGTGCCAACGACCCCAACAACCCGTTCCCGACCCCGAAGGTGCTGCTCACTATCAAGAACTTCCGCGGTTGGACTGCAGCCGACGCCAAGTTCTTCGACAACAGCACCAGCATCGTGCCGACGATCCAGACCGAGACCGGCAAGCAGTGACCACGCTTGAGAGCACGGCGTTGAGCCGACCGGTGCGGAGGCGTCGGTCGGCTCGGCGCTCGACCCTCACCCGCTCGGCCGGGCTGGGCCTGGGCATCGCTATGACCTGGTTCAGCCTGCTGGTGCTGATCCCGCTGAGCGCCGTGGTGGCGGAGACCGCGGCCGGTGGGTGGCCGGGGTTCTGGGACACCTTGAGCAGCCCGCAGACTGCTGCGGCGGTGAGCCTGACAGTGACACAGTCGCTGATGGTCACCGGCGTCAACGTGGTGATGGGGACCGCGATCGCGTGGGTGCTCGTGCGAGACAGGTTCCCGGGCCAGGTCCTGCTCAACATCGTCATCGACATCCCGTTCGCGCTCCCGACGATCGTGGCCGGCCTGGTGCTGCTCTCGCTCTACGGGGCAGACAGTCCGATCGGGATCAACGTGGCAAACACCCGCTCCGCGGTGTTCCTCGCGCTGGCCTTCGTGACTCTCCCGTTCGTCGTCCGCACCGTGCAGCAGGTGCTCGAGGAACTGGACCGGGACGTCGAGGAGGCTGCCGCCTCGCTGGGAGCACGGCGGATGACGATCCTGCGCCGGGTCATCCTGCCCGGCCTGGCTCCGGCGATCGCAGCCGGAGCAGCGCTTTCGTTCGCACGCGCGATCAGCGAGTACGGGTCACTCGTGCTGCTCAGTGGCAACCTGCCGATGAAGACGCAGGTCGCATCGGTCAAGGTGCTCAACTACATCGAAAGTGGCGACAACACCTCTGCCGCGGCGGTCGCGACTGCGATGCTCGTGGTGGCGCTCGTGGTGATCGTCTCCGTCGACCTCATCCAACGGAGGATCTCGCGTCGTGGTTGAGGTTTCGTGGCCGACCCGATGGACGCTGCGGATCGTGGCCATCGGCTACCTGTTCTTCGTGGTGGCTTGGCCGGTCTCGCTCGTCGCGCAACACACGTTCGCTGGTGGCTTCTCCTCGATCCAGTCGGCACTGAACGACCCGGTCGTGACGCACGCCCTCAAGCTCACGGCTGTGGTGGCGGTGTCGGCCGTGGTCATCAACACCGTATTCGGGGTCGGTGTCTCGATCTTGCTCGTTCGGTACGAGTTCCCGGGCAAGCGGATGTTGTCGGCGCTGATCGATCTCCCCCTCGCCGTCTCGCCGGTCGTCGTCGGGCTGGCCCTGCTGCTCGTCTACAACAGCCGCAACGGGTGGTTCGGACCGGCGCTTTCAGCGCACGGCGTCGACGTGATCTTCGCGATCCCGGGGATGATCATGGCCACCGTGTTCGTCGCGCTGCCGCTCGTGGTCAGGGAGGTCGTGCCGGTGCTGCAGGAGGTCGGTGACGGGCAGGAGCAGGCGGCCCGCAGCCTGGGCGCGTCGGCCGTGCAGACGTTCCGTCGCGTCACAATGCCGAGCATCAAGTGGGCGGTCGTGTACGGCGTCGTGCTCAGCCTGGCTCGCTCGCTCGGCGAGTTGGGCGCGGTCAAGGTGGTGTCGGGCAACATCGTCGGCAGCACCCAGACCACGACGCTGGTGGTCGAGCAGGAGTACCAGAACTTCAACCAGTCGACGGCGTACGCGTGCGCGTTCATGCTCGCCTTCGCGTCCGTCGTGTGCATCGTTATCGCCACGCTACTGCGTCCCAAGGAGAGTCAATGAGTATCGAGATATCGCAGGTCGGGAAGCGGTTCGGCGACTTCGTCGCGCTCGACGACGTGTCGGTCTCGATACCGACCGGACAGCTGACGGCTCTGCTCGGGCCGAGTGGGGGTGGAAAGTCGACCCTGCTGCGGATCGTTGCCGGACTCGAGACCGCCGATCAGGGCTCGATCAGCATCGCCGGCGTGGATGCCACCCGGCTGCCGCCGCAGCGCCGCAACGTCGGATTCGTGTTCCAGCACTATGCAGCGTTCAAGCACATGTCGGTAGCCAAGAACGTTGCCTTCGGGCTCGAGATCCGCAGGCGACCCAGGCGCGTCGTCAAGCAGCGGGTCGACGATCTGCTCGAGCTGGTGCACCTGCAACAGTTCGCGGATCGGCTGCCTTCGCAGCTGTCGGGTGGTCAGCGTCAGCGGATGGCGCTGGCGCGGGCGCTCGCTGTCGAGCCGAAGGTGCTCCTGCTCGACGAGCCGTTCGGTGCGCTTGACGCCAAGGTGCGCAAGGAGCTCCGGGAGTGGCTGCGCCGGCTGCACGACGAGGTGCACGTGACGACGGTGTTCGTCACCCACGACCAGGAGGAGGCATTGGAGGTCGCCGACGAGATCGTCGTCATCAACCAGGGCCGGGTGGAGCAGATCGGCACCCCCGACCAGCTGTACGACGAGCCCGCCAACGACTTCGTGATGGGCTTCCTGGGGCCGGTGACCCACCTCGGCGGAGAGCTGATCAGGCCACACGACATCGAGCTGCTCGAGCCCGGGCCGGGCCGTGAGGGGGTCGCTGGCACCGTCACCCGGGTCGTGCGGGTGGGCTTCGAGGTACGCGTGCTGGTCGACGCAGGGGAGGCCGCCGACGTGCTGGTCAGTCTGACCCGCGCCGATGCTCGTGCGCTCGGCGTACGCCCGGGCGACTCGGTCCGGCTGCGGGTCACGCGCGGGGCTGTGACCGTGCCAGTCTCGGCACCTGTCGCCAGCATGGTGGGAGGCTGACCTGCCGCCGGCGCCCGCCGCCCCGGGTCGCCGCCACGAGTCGTGCTCGCCGGGCAGGACCAGGAGGGCCGAGTCACCGCTCGAGGTGCAGCCAGATCGTGCCAAGGGGCGGCAGCCGGACCAACGCCGACGACGGCCTCCCGTGCCATGGCTCGTCGGCGGATTCGACGGTGCCAAGATTTCCAACGCCCGAGCCGTAGTAGGTCTGGGCGTCGGTGTTGATCACCTCCGACCAAGTGCCCGAGGCGGGGAGCCCGACCCGGTAGCCGTCGTGGGGCAGCGGGGCAAAGTTGGAGATGCAGGCCAGTACGGATCCGTCGGCCCCGTTGCGCAGGAAGCTGAACACGTCGTTGGCGGAGTCGTTGGCGTCGATCCACGAGAAACCGGCCGGGTCTTGGTCGAGCGACCACAGCGCGGGGCTGGCTGAATAGACGTGGTTGAGGTCGCGCACGAGGTCGTGCACTCCGCGGTGCTCGATGTGGTCGAGGAGCCACCAGTCGAGCGAACGGCCCTCGGCCCACTCCGACTCCTGCGCCAGCTCGGTTCCCATGAAGACCAGCTGCTTGCCGGGATGCGCCCACATGTAGGCGAGATAGGCGCGCAGGTTGGCCAGCTGCTTCCACCGGTCGCCCGGCATCTTGCGGAGCAGTGAGCCCTTCCCGTGCACCACCTCGTCGTGCGAGAGCGGGAGCACGTAGTTCTCGGCGTACGCGTACATCATCGCGAACGTCATCTGGTGATGGTGGTATTGGCGATGGACGGGGTCGTGTTCGAGGTACCCCAGGCTGTCATGCATCCAGCCCATGTTCCACTTGAATCCGAACCCGAGACCCCCAACGTGGGTCGGCCTGGTGACACCGGGCCAGGCGGTGGACTCTTCAGCGATCGTGGTCGTGCCGGGTGCCCGCCGGTAACAGGTCGCGTTGACCTCCTGCAGGAACGACACCGCCTCAAGATTCTCGCGACCGCCGTACTTGTTGGGCGACCACTCGCCTTCCTTGCGTGAGTAGTCGAGGTACAGCATGGATGCGACCGCGTCGACCCTGAGCCCGTCGACGTGGAACTCTTCGAGCCAGAACAGGGCGCTCGCGACCAGGAAGTTGCGGACCTCGGACCGGCCGAAGTCGAAGATGTAGGTGCCCCACTCGGGATGCTCGCCGCGAGCCGGGTCGGAGTGCTCGTAGAGGGGGGTCCCGTCGAAGCGGGCGAGCGCCCAGTCGTCCTTCGGGAAGTGCGCCGGGACCCAGTCGAGGATGACGCCGATCCCGTTCTGATGCAGCCGGTCGATGAGCAGCCGGAAGTCGTCGGGGTCGCCGAACCTGGCGGTCGGGGCGAAGTACGACGACACCTGGTAACCCCACGACCCGCCGAACGGGTGCTCCATCACGGGCAGCAGCTCGACGTGGGTGAAGCCCAGCGCGGAGACGTAGTCGACAAGCTCGTCGGCGAGCTCGCGATAGCTGCGACCCTGGCGCCAGGAGCCGAGATGAACCTCGTAGGCGCTCATCGGTGCAGTCACGGGCTGGCTCTCGACCCGCCGGTGCATCCACTCGGCGTCACCCCACTCGTAGGACGACGCGAACACAACCGACGAGCGCTCGGGGGGAGCCTGGGTGTGCTGGGCGAGCGGGTCGGCCTTCTGGCGCCACACTCCGTCGGCGCCGCACACCTCGTACTTGTACATCGAGCCGGCTCCGATATCGGGGATGAACAGCTCCCACACCCCCGAGGAGCCCAGCATCCGCATCGGGTGCGCGCGGCCCTCCCAGAAGTTGAAGTCGCCGGAGACCCGGACGCCCTTGGCGCTCGGGGCCCAGACGGCGAAGGCCGTGCCGTTGACCGCTCCCTGCGGCCCCTCGTAGGTGTGCAGATGCGAGCCCAGGACCGTCCACAGCTGTTCGTGGCGGCCCTCGTTGATCAGGTGCTGGTCGAGCTCGCCGAGCGTCGGAAGGAAGCGATACGGATCGTCGAACAGATGCCGGATGCCGTCGCCGTAGTCGACCTCGATCCGGTAGTCCGGCACGGTGCTCGCCGGCACCACACCGACCCACACGCCTTCGTACTCGTGGCTCATCGGCGTGTCCGTGGAGCCGGTCCGAACGGTCACGGACTTGGCCAGCGGCCTGAGCACGCGCACCGTGACCACCCCATCGGAGGGGTGCGGTCCCAACACGTCGTGCGGGCTGTGATGCGTCCCGGAGACCAGTCGCGACAGCTCAGCCTTCGAGACGGCAAGGGGTGTGGCACTCATCTCACTCCACCTCCGAAGCCATGCGCTCGATGGCCTGCAAGGGGATGTCGACCCAACCGGGTCGGTTGCGAGTCTCGTAGACGGCCTCGTAGACGGCCTTGTCGGCTTCGTAGGCTCTCAGCAGAGACTGGTGGGCCCCGAGCTCGGCTCGCGACTCGTTGGTGTATCCCAGGAGGAACGCGGACTTGTTGCGATCGCTCCACTCGTGTGCCCGGTAGACAAGCTGCTGAGCGAAGCCGAATCCGTGCAGGGTCGAGCCGGCGGCGTAGTCGAAGGAGCGCAACATGCCGGCCAGGTCCCGCAGCGGCGACTCCAGCCGGACTCGCTCAGCGAGCGGCTTGGCCGGCTCTCCCTCGAAGTCGATGAGCTTCCAGCCCTTCACGGTTCGTAGCGTCTGACCGAGATGCAGATCGCCATGCACGCGTTGCACGGGCGCGCCGGGCAGGCCGACGATCGCCGCGAATCGATGACCCAGAGCCGTAGCGAACTCCGCCAGGGCGGGTACGACGACCAGCGCCGCGTCCAGGCGCGACCCAATGGAGTCCGCCAGGGCGACGAGTTGGTCGGGCCCGAGTGTCCCGGTGTCGAAGACTTCGGCGAGCTCCCGGTGCACGATCGCCGTCGCCTCGCCGAGCCGTTCGGCCTCCCCGGCGAAGTCGCCGCCGACCTCGTCGGCGTGCAGGTCTGCCTCCACCAGCAGATCCCGCACGCTCGTCAGGGCAAGATCCCATCCGTCGGTCGCGGTGCGCAAGAACTCCTGGAGCATGCCGAGATGGCCGTCGTGGGACAGTCCGTCGACGTCACTCCAGCGACCCTCGATCCAGCCGATGAGGGGAGCGACGTGCTCGCTTCCCAGTCGGGTGAGGGCATCGTGGATCTCGATGTCTGGGTTGCCGCCGGGGCTGATCCGCCTGAACAGCTTGAGGATCGCGTCGTCGCCGTAGGCGATCGACGTGTTGGACTGCTCGGCCGTCATCACACTGCCGATCGTGCCCTCAGCAGGAAGCGGGCACCCTTCGACGACCCGGAATGCCATCCCGTCGGTCTTGGCGTCGTCGAGGAAGCCTTCGAGGAACAGGTCGTCCGCCTCCTTGAGATAGACCGCGTCGTACATGCAGACGGGGCCGAGCTGGGGATGGTCGAGCTCGCCGACCAGTGCATGCGCCAGCTCGGGGTCGGCCCAGTCGCGGTAGGCGACCGGGAACTGGTAGCTGTCGGTGCTGCCGTCGTCGTAGACGACGGTCAAGATCTCGTCCCGGACGGCTGGGTCACCCTCGGAGAGCCACGGCAGTGGCTCGATGTGTTCGATCGAGAACGAGCGTCCCTTCCCCGCGAACCAGCGCTGCCTCTCGATGTAGGCGACGAGGTGGTCGTGGTAGCCGTTCGTCACGTCGGTGGAGCCTCCTCGGGACGGGTGATCAAGAACCAGTAGAAGCCGTGGCCGGCCAAGGTCAACAAATAGGGGAGTTCCCCGATCCGCGGGAATCTCACGTGTCCGAGCAGCTCGACCGGCTCACAGCCCTCCCAGCGCCGCAGGTCGAGCTCGACGGGTTGCGGGAACCGGGACAGGTTGTTGACGCAGAGCACGACGTCGTCGCCGAAGTCTCGGCTGAACGAGAAGATGCTCGGGTTGCTCCCACCGAGATCGGTGAACTCGCCGGCACCGAACGCCGGGTGCTGCTTGCGGGCGTGGATCATCCGCCGGGTCCAGTGCAGCAGGGACGACGTGTTCTCCAGCTGTGCCTCGACATTGACCGACTGGTACCCGAACACCGGGTCCATGATGGCGGGCAGGTGCAGCCGTCCGGGAGTGACCGTGGAGAACCCGCCGTTGCGGTCCGGCGTCCATTGCATCGGGGTTCGTACGCCGTCGCGATCGCCGAGCCAGATGTTATCGCCCATGCCGATCTCGTCCCCGTAGTACAGCACCGGCGAGCCGGGGAGCGACAGCAACAGAGCGGTGAACAGCTCCATCTGGTTGATGTCGTTGTCGAGCAGGGGCGCGAGCCTCCGACGAATCCCGATGTTGGCCTTCATCCGCGGATCCTTGGCGTACTCGTTCCACATGTAGTCGCGGTCCTCGTCGGTGACCATCTCCAGTGTCAACTCGTCGTGGTTGCGCAGGAAGATGCCCCACTGGGTGCCGGACGGGATCTTGGGGGTGTTGGCGAGGATCTCCGAGATGGGGAAGCGCTGTCCGCGACGCACCGCCA
>JBOHDU010000307.1:0-3137 GCA_050700615.1 Nocardioidaceae bacterium | reverse complement strand
GGTGACGGAGGGGTTCAAGCCCGGGCAGGTCGGATCGAGTGCGATGCCGCACAAGATGAACGCCCGCTCCTGTGAACGCATCAACGGCCTCGCCGTGGTCCTGCGGGGCTACCTGTCCATGGTGGGGGAGCTGGCCGGTGACCAGTGGACCGAGGGCGACGTCTCCTGTTCGGTCGTGCGCCGGGTCGCCCTGCCCGATGCGTTCTTCGCGGCCGACGGCCTCTTCGAGACCTTCCTCACCGTGCTCGGCGAGTTCGGTGCGTTCCCCGCCATGGTGAAACGGGAGCTCGACCGCTACCTGCCCTTCCTCGCCACGACCAAGGTGCTGATGGCCGCGGTTCGTCGTGGCGTCGGCCGGGAAGTGGCGCACGAGGCGGTCAAGGAGCATGCCGTCGCGGTGGCCCTGGAGATGCGGGATAAGGGGACCGACCACAACGATCTCCTGCAGCGGCTGGCCGCAGACCAGCGGTTGGGCCTGTCGGGCGCCGATCTCGCGGCGCTCGTCGCGCAACCCCTGACCTTCTCCGGAGCCGCCGTCGACCAGGTCGACGAGGTGGTGCGGCAGGTCGAGGCAGTCGTCGCGGCAGACCCTGAGGCCGCCGCCTACCGTCCAGGGGCGATCCTTTGACCTCGTCGTTGTGAGCGGCAGCCCGTGGGCGGCCGGCCAGCGATCCGGGCACCCTTGGCAAGATGGGGACATGACGGCAGCCCTGCTCGGCATTCCTGACGCACGACATCTGCACTCCGGCAAGGTCCGCGAGCTGTTCGGCATCTCCGAAGACCGGCTCGTGATAGTGGCCTCAGATCGGATCTCGGCGTACGACTTCGTCTTGAGCCCAGAGATCCCCGACAAGGGCGCCATCTTGACCCGGATGTCGCTGTGGTGGTTCGAGCAACTGGCGGGGGTCGTCCCCAACCATGTGCTGTCGACGGACGTGCCGAAGCCGGTGGCCGGGCGAGCCATGATCTGCGAGCGCCTGGAGATGTTCCCGGTCGAGTGTGTCGCGCGTGGCTACCTGACCGGTTCGGGGCTGGTCGACTACCGGCGAACCGGCGCGATCTGTGGGATCGAGCTGCCGGCCGGGCTGCGTGACGGGGACCGCCTGCCAGAGCCCATCTTCACCCCGGCCACGAAGGCGAACATCGGCGAGCACGACGACAACGTCTCGTACGACGACGTGGTCAGGACGGTCGGTGCGGCAGCGGCGGCTGAGCTGCGCCGCCTCACGCTGGCCGTCTATGCGTGTGCGGAGGCGATCGCCCGGGAGCGGGGGGTCATCGTCGCCGACACCAAGCTTGAGTTCGGCAGCCGTAGAGACGGGACCATCGTGCTCGCCGACGAGGTGCTCACGCCGGACTCGTCCAGGTTCTGGCCGGCGGATCAGTGGCAGCCGGGGCGAGCCCAGGTCTCCTTCGACAAGCAGTTCGTCCGGGACTGGCTGACCTCACCCGCCTCCGGCTGGAGCCGCGAGAGCGGAGCCGCTCCGCCGCCGCTGCCCGCCAGCGTGGTCGAGCGCACCCGAGCGACCTACGTCGAGGCGTTCGAGGCGCTTACCGGCGCGACCTTCGCCTGACCGGCGCCCGGCCTCGGGCATCGACTCACGGTACGACGCGGGAGCACGAGCTCGCGGGTGGCTGCCCATCCATGCCCCCGATCTCGAGCGACAGTCTGGCGGAGCTGAGAGGGCGGGGATACGTTGAAAGCGACGGCATTGAGTCGTCGTCTCGTGCTGAGAGGACCGTGTTGTGCTGAACCTTGCCGTGATGCTCGAAGACAGCGCTCGCACGGTGCCTGACCGTGATGCTCTGGTCTTCGGTGACACCCGGGTGACCTATGCGCAGGTCGACGCGATGGCCGCCAGGGTGGCCAACCTGCTGGTGAGTCGCGGGATCCGGCCAGGCGACAAGGTGGCGCTGTCGTGCCCCAACCTGCCGTACTTCCCGATGGTCTACTACGGCATCTTGAAGGCCGGAGGGGTCGTCGTGCCGCTCAACGTGCTGTTGAAGGCTCGCGAGATCTCCTACCACCTGCGCGACTCCGATGTGCAGGCCTATTTCTGCTTCGCCGGTACGCAGGAGCTGCCGATGGGTGAGGAGGGCTGGCGGGCTTTCAACTCGGTCGATTCGTGCACGGACTTCGTGGTCATCACGGCAGACCCCGGCGCAGCGTCGCCGATCGCGGGGGCCCAGACTTTCGCGGAGGCGGTCGCCGACCAGCCGTTGACGTTCGAGACGCGTACGACCGAGGCGACCGACACGGCGGTCATCCTCTACACCAGCGGCACGACCGGCCAGCCGAAAGGAGCCGAGCTCTCCCACGCCAACATGGTCCTGAACGCTATGACCGGCTCGCGTCGCCACGGCATCCCCGAGACCGGCTATGACATCCATCTGGTGACGTTGCCGTTGTTCCACTCGTTCGGACAGACGGTGCAGCTGAACGCCGGCTTCTACGAGCACGCCACCCTGGTCCTGATGGCCCGTTTCGACGGCAAAGCGGCGCTGCAGCTGATGCTGCGAGAGAACGTCACGTTCTTCGCCGGTGTCCCGACGATGTACTGGGGCCTGCTCGGCGCGCTCGACGACAGCATCGACGTTCAGCGGCTGGCCGCCACCTTGCGGTCCGCGGTTGCCGGCGGCTCGTCGCTACCTGTAGAGATCATCCGCGAGTTCAAGGAACGCTTCCAGGTCGATATCAAGGAGGGCTACGGGTTGTCGGAGACTTCACCGGTCGCCACGTTCAACCCTGACGAGGCGGATCCGGTCCCGGGTTCGGTCGGCCTGCCCATCTGGGGTGTGGAGCTGAAGCTCATCGACCCGGAATGGAACGACGTCACCGAGGTCGACGAGGTCGGGGAGATTGCCATTCGGGGCTACAACATCATGAAGGGCTACTACAACCGCCCAGCCGAGACCGATGCCGTGATGAGGGACGGTTGGTTCCGCTCCGGTGACCTGGGCAGGCGGGACAAGAACGGCTACTACTACGTCGTCGACCGGGCGAAGGACATGATTCTGCGTGGCGGCTTCAACGTTTACCCGCGAGAGATAGAAGAAGTGCTGATGACCCACCCGGCTGGGTCGCTTGCCGCCGTGGTCGGGGTTCCGCACGAGAGCCACGGTGAGGAGGTCAAGGC
>JBOHDU010000306.1:0-3183 GCA_050700615.1 Nocardioidaceae bacterium | reverse complement strand
CAGCCATGACCGACCGTGAGCGCAGGCTCGCCCGGGCGCCGCTACCGCTCACGACCGCGGGTTGTTCGAAGGTCGGCGGTGCCCGGGTGGAGGGGTCGCAGGGTGGAGCGGGGAGGCATGGTGGTGGAGCTGGTGCGCGGCCGACGACCCGGCGGGTTACCGCGTGGGGCCGGCCGGCGACTGACGGATCCGCGGTCGCGCGCGTGCGGCGTCATGGCGCCAGCGTAGTATCCGACGCGACCTGCTCCGGCGGAACGTGCGTTCGGTCTGGGTGTCATCCAAGGCCGCCCTCACCGCTGTGCAACCGCGCGGGCTGGAAGGCGTCCGGCTTCGGCGGCTGTGTAACACTCCAGATGTGAAGCCGGTGATAACACCGACGAACCTGGCCCGTCTGCTCGCCGTCTGCGCTTCGCGCTGGCCTGACAAGGTGGCGGTCGTCGACGGTGGCCGCCGGCGCACCTGGGCAGACCTCGACAACCAGGTGGAGCGTCGGGCGCGGGGGCTCGCAGGAGTCGGGTTGGCGGCCGGAAGCCGGGTTGTCGTCGCGCTGGAAAACAGCTACGAGCTCGTGGTGGCGGCACCACCGATCACCCCGGCGCCGAAGGCGCCCTCGTCCCGCTCGTGGTGGTCGTCGGCCACGGGCAAGCTTGCAAAGCTGCGATGACCCCGCGCGTGCGACTCCTGTCGAAACCCGGCTGTCACCTTTGCGATGACGCGCGCGAGGTGGTGGCCGCCGTCTGCGCGGAGCTGGGTGAGACGTTCGACGAGGTCGACATCACCACCGATCCCGGACTCCTAGCACGGTACGGCGACCAGATCCCGGTCACGTTCGTCGACGGCGAACAGCACGACTTCTGGCGCGTCGATAGCGGACGCCTGCGGGCGGCTCTCGGTCGGCCTCGACGGCAAGGATGACCCGTCGAAACCCGGACGAATGAGCACGGCTCGACCACCTTCAGCGTGGCTGAGGTGACCGCAGTCACGCCGATCGAACACGTCCCGGCCGTCAATTTTGTTCCCACGTTCACAAACTCATAGAGTGGCCCCACCGCATGCCGCAAACAGCCTCGACGGCCGAAGCAACTCCCTGCGGCAGAGCGCCAGGAGCACCGTGACTTCAGCACGTATCCGCAAGCGCGGCCGGGGTCGGGACGAGCGCGCTGAGCGCGGCATCCCGGAGGCGACCGTGGCTCGGCTCCCGATCTACCTGCGGGCGCTGATCGCGCTGGCCGAGCACGACGTCGTGACGGCCAGTAGCGAAGACCTGGCCAGTGCTGCCGGCGTCAACTCCGCCAAGCTCCGCAAAGACCTGTCCTACCTCGGTACCTACGGCACCCGCGGGGTCGGCTACGACGTCGACTACCTGCGTTACCAGATCGCTCGGGAGATCGGCCTGACCCAGGACTGGTCCGTCGTGATCATCGGGATCGGCAACCTGGGGCACGCCCTCGCCAACTACACCGGATTCATGTCACGCGGGTTCCGGATCGCCGCGCTGCTCGACATCGACCCGACCAGGGTCGGGGAGCGCGTCGGGGCGTTGGAGATCTGCGCGCTCGAGGACCTCGAAACCATCGTTCGCGAGCAGCACGTCTCGATCGGTGTCATCGCCACACCCGCCGCCGCGTCTCAGGTCGTCTGCGACCGGTTGGTGGGCAGTGGGGTCCGCAGCATCTTGAACTTCGCGCCTGCCGTACTCGTGGTGCCTGAAGGAGTCGACGTACGCAAGGTCGACCTCTCCATCGAACTGCAGATCCTCGCCTACCACGAGCAACGCAAGGCGCAAGGGGCCGTCGCGGTCGTTGCCCAGGTGGATGGCGAGCCGCACGCAGCCATCGACCTCGAGGCAGGTGCCCTGTGAGCATTCTCGTCATCGGCGCGTCACACCGGACGGCGAACGTCGAGCTGCTGGAGCGGCTCGCCCTCGACGGCGAGGGGGCGGCAAAGTTGAGAGCAGCCGCGCTCGACACTCCGCACGTCGTGGAGGCGCTCGTGCTGGCGACGTGTAACCGGGTCGAGATCTATGCCGCGGTCGACCGGTTCCACGGTGGCGTCGATGACCTCACCACCCTCCTCGTCGACCGGGTGGGATGGCCGCCGGAGAGCGTCATCCCTTCGTTGTACGTCCACTACGACGAGGGCGCCGTTGCCCATCTGTTCTCGGTGGCGACCGGGCTCGACTCCATGGTGGTCGGGGAGAGCCAGGTGCTCGGTCAGGTGCGCGAGGTGCTTCGGCAGGCGCAGACCGACGACACGATCGGTCCGGTTCTCAACTCGCTGTTCCAGCAGGGCCTGCGGGTAGGCAAGCGGGCGCATGCAGAGACCGGCATCGATCGCACGGGTCAGTCCGTCGTCTCGGTTGCACTCACCGAGGCCTCGTCTCACCTTGGCGGGCTCGAGTCTGCACGGGTCGTCATCGTCGGCGCCGGTTCGATCGCAGGCTTGGCGGCTGCGTCCGTGCGCCGTCGCGGTATCGGTGAGGTCGTGGTCGCATCGCGGACGCGGGCAAATGCCGAGCGCGTAGCTGCCCGCGTCGACGGGCGTGCTGTCGACCTGGCCGATCTCCCGGCCGAGCTCACCGACGCCGACGTGCTGCTCTCCTGCACGGGCGCGACCGGTGTCGTCGTCCCGCGGGCTGTCGTCTCCGCGTCGATGAGGGGGCGTGGGCCCGAGCGGCCGCTGGTGGTCATCGACCTTGCCCTTCCGCACGACGTCGATCGGTCGGTCACAGACGTCCCCGGGGTCGTCCTGATCGGTCTGGCACAGGTCGCAGACTCGGTCCACAACGGCGAGGCACTCGAGGACGTCGCTGCGGTCAGGCTGATCGTGGCCGAGGAGGTCGCCGCGTTCGAGACGGCGCGCGATGCTGCGCGGGTCGCACCCACCGTGGTGGCGCTGCGGACGATGGCGACCGGGGTGGTGGCCGCGGAGCTAGGCCGGCTCTTCGGCCGCATTGAGGGACTGTCCGACGAGCAGCAGGCCGAGATCACCCTCACCGTGCACCGGGTCGCCGACAAGCTGTTGCACGAGCCCACCGTGCGTATCAAGACTCTGGGCGACCGGATGCCGAGCTCCACTTACGCAGCTGCACTCGTCGAGCTGTTCGCACTCGACCAGGCCAGCGTCGAGGCGGTCACGCAGGCGGGTGAGACGGAGTGACGTCCGTGCGGATCGGGACTCGCG
>JBOHDU010000305.1:0-15045 GCA_050700615.1 Nocardioidaceae bacterium | reverse complement strand
AGTCGGAGCCTTCGTGCCACCATGAGGTGTAGACGCGGCCGTCGTTGCCGACGACGAAGAGGTCGAGCTGGTCGCTTTCTCGGGCCACGGCAGTGACCGTGCTGCCTACCGGGAAGAAGCCCCCGATCGGCCGCCAGTTGTCGTTGATGCCCGACCAGTCGGAGCCTTCGTGCCACCACGAGGTGTAGACACGCCCGTCATAGCCGACCACGAAGAGATCCAGCTGTCCCGACATCCGGGCCACCGAGCTCACCGTGCTGTTCGGCGGAAAGAACCCCCCGATCGGCCGCCAGTTGTCGTTGACGCCCGACCAGTCGGAGCCTTCGTGCCACCATGAGGTGTAGACGCGGCCGTCGTTCCCGGTAACGAAGAGGTCGAGCTGATCGGACATTCGTGCGACGGATGTGACCGTGGCCGCCGTCACCTGCGGAATCACGCAGGCGTTGCGCTGCCGTGACCAGTACCCCTCGACCCACACACCCCGGACGAATCCTTGGCGACTGTTGCACAGGTCGCCGATCTCCTCGCCGCTGCTGTCCACGAACCATGCGTCGCCTTCAGGGTCGGTGCACGCCTCGGCGATCTCGTGGCCCAGCGCCCGGGTCATCGTGTTGAGGTCGCTGAAGCCGATCCACGCCACCCACGCCGTATCCCAGTCGAAGGGGAAGTCGTAGTCGTGCGGCCAGCTGTGAGCCCCGAGTGCCCCGCCCGGCTTGTAGCTCGTTACCGGCGGCATGAAGAAGCAGTAGATGTTTCGCCCACCGCCGTCGTCGGGCTCGGGAAACACGTTCGCGTCGATCATGTTCCACAAAGCGTCGCCCACATCTCCGTCGTCGAAGTTGGTCGGCGGGCCGGGCGAGTCGAGGGTGACAGCGCCGCGGAAGCTCGGTCGAAGCGCTCCGTACTCCTTCAGCGCCGTGAAGTAGGGCCCCGATATCAACCCCGTCGCTGCGGCCAGGAGCTGAGCCCGGACGAGGCTGTTCGCGGCGGTATTCCATTGTGCTCCCCAGAACACCAACTGGATCGGTGCCCCGGACGCGAGCGCGCCGCCGTGGTTCGCGACGTTGGTGTCGGTGACGCCGTTGTTGGCCGGGAAGAGCAGATCCTGGGTCGCGGAACGGAGGGTGCCGTCGGACCTCTTCGAGCGCCGTGTCCGGGTGGGCTCGTTATCCGGCACGATTCCAGCCAGCGTGACACCTGCCCCCTTCGGTCGTGCCTTTGGCCTCGTCACCTTGACAGACGGCACGGCGGCCGCGTACGGATCGTCAACCCTTGAGCGCCTGCCGTCCCCGCGCTTGGCAGGTGGACGTGCCGCCTTCGGCTTGGCTGTTGTTGCGGACTTGGCTGCCATGGCGCGGCCTCCTACGGGTAGCGAGTCGCTGTGGTCCCCCGACGACACGGTCGTAGCTCCAAGGAGGGCGCTCGTCTCCTTGTTGATACGCCCTCGGGCGTCGGCCCACGGCCTCTCCAGTCGCCAACCGACGCCGGTGGACCGCCCGTCGTCGCACCGAGGGTGGCGGGTATCGAGAGGCCTTGGACGAGCCGAGCTGGAATTGGTCGACAGCGGGGGTGATTGGCTTGGTGGCGTGGGGGTATCCCTATTGAGGACAGGCGTCGCACCGGGCGCCGTCCTACGGAAGGAGTGCCCCATGAGGGCTCGAGACCCAGGAAGTTGGAGGTTACAAAGAGCGAGGAGGATCGGCGTTCTCGGCGCGGTGGTCGCGGCTGCTACGGCGGCCGCCATCGCCTTCCCCCAGGGCGCACCCGCCGCCGCGAAGCCGGCCAACAGCACGACCACGACCCCGATCAAGCACCTGATCGTCATCATTGGCGAGAACCACTCGTTCGACAACGTCTTCGCCACCTACCGCCCGCCCAGGGGCCAGCATGTGCTGAACCTGCGCTCGGAGGGGATCGTCACCGCGGCCGGGACTCCGGGTCCGCACGCGGCCAAGGCGCGGCAGTACCGAGCCCGAGACACCACGACTTACCAGGTCGATCCGCCGTCGACCGGGGCATACCAGACCTTGCCCGCGCCCAACACGACGTACGCCTCTCAGGCGTGCACGGGGCAGCCGCAGAACAGCGTCGATGGTCGCTTCCCAGCCCTCGGCAACGCGCCGTACCAGATCACCAAGTACGTGCCCTACTTCGACGGGCACGGTGAGTACTCGCAGTACGGCACCTGCGAGTTCAACGGGGCGTACGTGGGTGACCCGCTGCACCGCTTCTACCAGATGTACCAGCAGGTGTCGGGCGGCTCCAACAGCCACTACACGTGGGTCCACGTGACCGCGGGCGACTCCAACGGCGATCCGCCGCCGGCCCCGTTTACCAACGAGTCAACCCTTCAGGGCGCTCTTGACATGGGCTACTACAACATGGCCGCGGGCGACGTACCCACGTTCAACTACCTGGCTCACCACTACGCGCTGTCGGACAACTACCACCAGGCTGAGATGGGCGGCACCGGGGTCAATCACATCCTGCTGGGGACCGGTGACGACGCGTTCTACCAGAATTCGCAGGGCCTGGCGACCTCACCACCTCAGGGCGAGATCGAGAACCCGAACCCGCAGCCCGGGACGAACAACTTCTACACCCAGGACGGGTACGGAAAGACCGGAACCACCAACGGTGGCAGCTATTCCAACTGCTCCGACCCGAGCCAGCCCGGGGTCAGCGGGGTCGATGCCTACCTGGCCACGCTGACGTACAAGGTCTTCCGCAACGGCGACTGCGCGCCGGGGCACTACTACCTGCTGAACAACTACCTGCCTGGTTACAACGTCGACGGGTCCGTCAACACCGGGACGTTCACCGTCCCGCCACAACGGCATCTGCGGACCATCGCCGACGAGCTGCAGGCCCACGGGGTCAGCTGGGGTTACTACGGGGAGGGTTACCACAACGGCAGCCCGGGCCCGAACTACTGCCCGATCTGCGACCCCTTCCAGTACGCCAGCTCGGTGATGACCAATCCGGCCAAGCGCCAGCACGTCCAGCACGGGCTCGAGGACTTCTACTCGCAGGTCGCCAACGGCAGCCTGCCGGCGGTGACCTTCCTCAAGCCCGGCGATGACGACGGGCACGCCGGATACTCGACCATGGCCGCGTTCGAGGGCTTCGTGACCCAGGCCGTCGACCGGGTGCAGAACAACCCAAGCCTGTGGAAGTCGACCGCGATCATGGTGATGTTCGACGAGAGTGGTGGCTACTACGACTCCGGACCGATCCAGCCGGTCAGCTTCTTCGGCGACGGACCACGCGTGCCCTTGCTGGTGATCAGCCCCTACACGAAGCCGGGGTACGTCGATCACGCGTACAACGACCACGTCTCGATCCTGAAGTTCATCGAGGCCAACTGGCGTCTGTCGCCGCTGACCAACCGGAGCCTCGACAACCTGCCCAACCCGGTGCAGCGAGACAGTGCCTACCTGCCGTCGAACAGCCCGGCGATCGGCAACCTGATGTCGTTGTTCGACTTCCACCATCCGCAAGGCAGCATCGCCCGGGTGCCGCATCTGGTGCGGTAGAGGAGCAGCACACGCTCCTTACAAGCGTGTAGTTCGCGAGGGAGAAGCCAACCAAGCGCCACAATCGGGCAAGTGTGGGCGCTTGGTTGGCGCGTCGGTGGGTACTTGATATGTGGTGATGCACCAGTGCGACTGCAAAGATGATTGTAAAGAGCAACAGCACCGATTGTCGGAAGTGAGATGGTTGTGATGGTCACCGCAAACCGGCCGGCGCAGTACGCCAGCTTCTCGGAGCGGATGCACGTGCGTCGGAGCCGTGGCGCAGTCAGCGGCGTCTTGCTGATTCTGTTGGGTGCCTGGGGCGGCCTTATCCCGTTCATCGGCCCGACGTTCAGCTACGCCTACACACCCGACGACTCTTGGCACTTCACCATGGGCCGGCTGTGGCTCGAGATCCTTCCGGGCGCCGCAGCGGTGCTCGGCGGCCTGATCCTGCTCATTGGTGCGCATCGGGCGATCACGATCTTCGGTTGCTGGCTGGCCGCCGTGGCCGGCGCCTGGTTCGTTGTCGGCCCCGTGCTCAGCACGCTGTGGAACGGCGGCGTTCCCGCTGCGGGCGTCCCGGCCAGCGCCGACACCACCCAGGCAGCGATGGAGCAGATCGGTTTCTTCTCCGGACTCGGCGTGGTGATCTTGTTCCTCGCCTCCGTGTCCTTGGGGCGGATGAGCATCGTCGGCGTCAGCGATCTGGCGAGGACTGCTCCGGCGCCGGTCGACGAGCCGCCCGCCACCGAGGGCGAGGGCTACTCGACCAGCAGCGGGAACGAAGCGCGCGAACCGGTGCGTAGCCCCGCACGCGATGATGACGTGAGCGACGAAGACGGGCGGCATACCACAGAGCGCAGCACCGGACCCGTTGGAGGCCGAAGCACCTGAGGCGACGACGGCCGCGAGGGTTGCCGGGCGACACCCGCGGCCGGCCGGGCCCGACTGGCCGGTTGACGGCGATTGTCGGGTTCCAGTGGGTTTGGCGCGCGGGCCTCCGGAGCAATCGCCAGGCCGCTCCTGCTCACAACCACTAGGCTGACGATGCCGTTGTTCGCCAGCCTCCTGCCTTACCTTCGGGTGGACATGGGGCCACCCGAAGGCTGTCCCTATGAGCAAACCCGTCATTGTGACGGTCGATGACGATCCCATGGTGTCTGCTGCCATCACCCGCGACCTTCGCAGCCGCTATGGCCCCGACTACCGCATCGTGCGGGCGAGCTCCGGCGCCGAGGCGCTGGCCGCGCTGACCCAGCTTGCCCTGCGCAACCAGCCGGTGGCGATGATCGCGGCCGACCAGCGGATGCCGGAGATGACCGGCATCGAGATGTTGGAGCAGGCACAAGTGCAGGCTCCGGGCGCGAAGTTCCTCCTGCTCACGGCGTACGCCGACACCGACGTGGCCATCAAGGCGATCAACGACATCGGCCTCGACTACTACCTGCTCAAGCCGTGGGACCCGCCGGAGGAGCGGCTCTACCCGGTCATCGACGACCTGCTCGGCGACTGGCAGCAGGCCAACCCGGACCCGGCGTCCGAGTTGCGCGTGGTGGGGCACCGGTGGTCGGACCGCAGCCACGAGGTCAAGACGTTCTTGGCGCGTAACCACGTCCCGTACCACTGGTACGACGTGGAGCGTGACGCGGAGGCCCAGCGGCTGATCGATCTCGCCGGCGCGACGGCGGCAGAGCTACCGCTGGTGCTCGTACCCGACGGCGAGACGCTCCGCTCACCGTCGACCCTCCTTCTGGCCGGCTCCCTCGGGCTGTCCACCCAGGCGGTCCAGCCGCTCTACGACGTGTGCATCGTGGGGGGTGGCCCGGCTGGTCTGGCGGCCGCCGTCTATGCGGCGTCAGAGGGGCTGAGCACGGTGATCGTCGAGCGGGAAGCACCGGGAGGTCAGGCGGGGCAGAGTGCCTCGATCGAGAACTACCTCGGCTTTCCCAGGGGGCTCACCGGCTCCGATCTCACCCAGCGCGCGGTCGCGCAAGTGGCGCGCTTCGGCGCCGAGATGGTGCTCGCGCGCGACGTAGTCGGATTCGAGACCCGTGGCCCGGTGCATGCGGTGCTCCTCGACGGCGCGGGTGAGGTCGAGGCGCGTGCGGTGATCGTGGCCACGGGCGTCTCCTACCGGCGGTTGGAGTCGGCCGGGATCGACGTCCTCACCGGTCGGGGCGTTTACTACGGGGCAACCGCAAGCGAGGCGAGCCAGTGCGAGGGTGACGACGTCTACATCGTAGGTGCAGCCAACTCCGCCGGTCAGGCCGCGCTCAACCTGGCCCGGTTCGCGAAGCGGGTGGTGATGGTGGTCCGCGGCTCGACTTTGCAGTCCAGCATGTCGCGCTACCTCGTCGAGCGGATCGACGCGGCACCCAACATCTCCGTGCAGCATCGCAGCCAGGTGGTGGCCTGCCACGGCGACGGTCACCTCGAGTCGATCACACTGCTCGACGCGGACTCCGGCCAGTTCGAGGAGATCTCGGCAAGCTGGCTTTTCGTGTTCATCGGAGCCTCGCCACGCACCGAGTGGCTCGGTGCCGCGGTACTTCGCGACGACAAGGGGTTCGTCGTCACCGGTCAGGACCTCCTTTCTGCCGCTCATCCAGGCGCGTGGGCGCTGTCCCGCGCCCCGTTCTCCCTCGAGACGAGCGTGCCCGGCGTATTCGCGGCCGGTGACGTGCGGCTCGACTCGATGAAGCGGGTCGCCTCGGCAGTCGGTGAGGGTGCGATGTCGGTCTACCTGGTGCACCGCTACCTGGCCACGATCTGATGCGCGTCGAGGACCTCCGTCCGTTCGGCCTGTTCGACGGCCTGAGCGAAGGTCAGCTCGCGGAGCTCGTCGATGCCGGCACCGAGGTAGCGATCGTGCCAGGAGTCGACGTCTTCCACGAGGGCGAGCACGCGGACTTCTGGTGGGTGCTGGTCGAAGGCGCCCTCGAGCTCAGGCGCTACATCGGCCGCGAGGACACCGTGGTCGGGTTGATGGACGTGCCAGGTCGCTGGTCGGGCGGGTTCCGCGCGTGGGACGAGCACGGCGTCTATCTCGCCACCGGCCGCGGGGTGAGACCGGGCCGGTTGCTGCGTGTGTCGTCGGAGGTGCTGCGCGAGCGCGCCAACGCCTGGTTCCCGTTCGGGGGCCACCTCATCGAGGGGCTCTACGGCACCGCACGCAGCATCGAGGCGACTGCCCGTCAGCGCGAGTCACTCGTCACGCTCGGCACCCTCGCTGCTGGACTCGCACACGAGATCAACAACCCGGCGGCTGCTGCCACCCGGGCGGTCGACTCCCTCGAAGGCGCATGCCAGACGTTGCTCTCATCGCTGGGCCGGCTCGCTCACGACGAGATCTCGGCCGCACAGTTCCAGGCCCTCGACGCGCTCCGTCTGGAGATCAAACCACGCCCTATGCTTCCCGACCCACTGGCGCTCGCCGACCTGGAAGACGCCCTGTCGGACTGGCTGGGCCGGCACGGAGTCGACCGTGACTGGATCATTGCCCCGGCACTGGCTGCAGCTGGCGTCGATGTCGCCTGGTGCGAGCGGGCGGCCACCGTGCTCGACGCGGGTCTTGGGGCCGGCCTGGAGTGGGTGGCCAGCACGCTGTCCGCCACCACGTTGCTATCCGAGGTCAAAGAGTCGACCCGGCGGGTGTCGGAGCTGGTAGCCGCAGTGCGGTCCTACTCCCAGCTGGATCGTGCCTCCATGCAGCACGTCGACGTGAGGGACGGCATCGAGAGCACGCTGGTGATGCTCGGCCACAAGCTGCGCGACGGTGTGGAGGTAGTGCGGGAATACAGCCCGGACGTGCCTCGCATCGATGCCTATGCCGGAGAGCTCAACCAGGTGTGGACCAACCTGATCGACAACGCCATCGACGCCATGGATGGCGCGGGCACCCTCCGGATCGTGACCCGCCCCGACGACAGGTCGGTGGTCGTCGAGATCTGCGACACCGGTCCGGGTTTGCCGGAGAAGGTGGCCGCGCGGGCGTTCGAGGCCTTCTACACGACCAAGGAGGTCGGTAAGGGGACCGGCCTCGGCCTCGACATCGCACGGCGCATCGTCGTCGAGCGCCACCGCGGGACGATCGACATCGACTCTCAGCCGGGCCGGACGGTGCTGCGGGTGACTGTCCCCCTACGCGCGCCCGACCCTCAGGAGGCCGGCGCCGGTTGATGCCCGGCTGTCGGGTGGGGTTCGGCCCGCTGCGCTCAGGAGCTCGTACCACTCGCGTGGTGTCGGGCGGTTATCCGTAACGGCGCAGAAGCTGGTCGAGGGTCTCGACGAAGAACTCGGCGGCGTCGCGGTCAAGACACAGTGGCGGCTTGACCTTGAGCACGTTGAGTGCGTCGCCGGTCGGTTGCATGATGACCCCGCGGTGGCGAAGCTGCTCGCTGATCTGGTAAGCCTCCTCGGTGGCGGGCTCCCTGCTGACCCGGTCCCGGACCAGGTCGACACCCAGGTACAGGCCACGGCCGTGCACGGCGCCGATCAACGGATGTCGCACGGCCAGCTCCTGGAGTGATGACTTGAGCGCGCCGCCGACCCGGCGCGCATTCTCCTGCAGCTGCTCGTCGCGGATCACGTCGAGCACGGCCAGCCCGATCGCGCACGAGACCGGACCCCCGCCCGTCGAAGCGAAGAATGCGGTCCGCGCGTCGAAGGCGTCGGCGATCTCGCGGCTGCACGCGACGACTCCCAACGGGTGGCCGTTGCCGGTCGCCTTGGCGGTGTAGACGATGTCGGGGACCACGCCCTCGTGCTCGAACGCCCAGAAGTCGCCGGTGCGGGCCATCCCGACCTGCACCTCGTCGGCGATGCAAAGGCCGCCAGCCCGCCGGACGGCGTCGTAGGCCAGGCGCAGGTAACCGTCGACGGGCTCGACCGCACCCTGGTTGCCGAGGAGGGGCTCGGACACGAAGCCGGCGAGACCGCCACCCTCCTTCGCGTCGCCGCATGCCCGATGGACATCGGCCAGGTAGCCGTCGACGTCGGCGCCGTGCGCGCCCCGGAAGGGATCCGGCTGTTCGACGATGTGGGTGTGCCGGGGGAGGACCTCGCGCCAGTTCGGGTGGTCGTGGGGGGAGCTGCACACGTCGATCGCGGTTCCGGTCCAGCCGTGATAGGCGCCGGCGATCGCAATGATGCCGGGGCGGCCGGTGCTGGCGCGAGCCAGCTGCAGTGCCAGGTCGGCGGCTTCGCTGCCGGAGTTGACCAGGAACACCCGGTCGAGGCCGGCGGGCAGCAGATCGGCGATCCGCCCGCAGTACTGCGTCATCGACTCGTACATGAAGCGGGAGTTGGTGTTGAGCCGTCGCAACTGCTCGGTAGCGGCGTGTGTCACCCTGGGATGGGAGTGACCGACGGTGGCGATGTTGTTGATCATGTCGAGGTAGCAGCGTCCGTAAGCGTCGTAGAGGAAGTGCCGCCAGCCGCGCACGATCTCCACCGGCTCCGCGTAGTAGAGATGCTGCGGGCTCGCCACCACGCCTTCACGAAGCCGGCGCTGCTCGCGAGCCGACGGCGGAGGCGGCGCGGCGGCCTCGACGCCGAGCAGAGCAGAGGGATCTGGGCAGACCGCCAGCCACGCTTCCCGATGAGAGCTGGATCCGGACGACGGGAGATCGGGTGTGGTTTGCAGCTGGACATGGAGGTGTGGCGGGAGCACGGCGGCTGCCGCCGGGGCCGCGACGCGCCCGAGCACCTCACCGGGAACGACGGTCGCCCCGGGCGACAGGGCCGCTTGGCCCAGCAGGCCGGACAGCCGCAGGAAGAGACCGGTCTCGTCGCGCGAGCGGAGCCTCAGGATCAGCTCGCGAGGCTCGGCGAGATGCACCGATGCCGCGATCGGAGCGCGGACCTCGGTGCCCGTTGCGACGAAGACGTCGACGCCGAGGTGGAGGTTGTCCGGCGGGGTCTCGCTGAGCTGGTCGCAGCCGACGATCCTGCTCTCGCCCCATCGTCCGATCGTGGGTGCGGAGGTGGCCAGCAGTGGTGCCAACCCGTCGCGTTCGAGCCATTCGCCCGCACTGAAAAGATCAGAGTCGACCGAGAGGTCGACGACTCGGAGCCGGGACCCTCGCAGCCCGGGAACGAGCTCGGCGGTAGTTGCCGTGGCGGCGGTCACGGCTGGGCCAACCAGCGGTGCCGGCCGGTGGCCGGTAGCGATTCTTGCGGCGGCGGTGGCAACCGTCCGGGGAACAGCCAGCAGCACCTCGAGGGCTTCGCGGCCGGTGTGGGCAGCACCGACGGCGTACGCGTTGTCCGGGTTGGACCTGCCCTGCACGTCGGTGATCGCGGCGTTCGCGGCGGCCCGGGCCAGCAGCAACGGCCAGAACGCCTCGGCCTCGTCCTCAGTGAGGTGGGTGAGGCCGTGGTATCCCTCCAGCACCGACATCGCCGCGCCGAGCAGGTCTCCTCGGCTTGCCGGGTGCTCCACAACGCCGAGTGCGCTGCACGCGACGTCGCACACCCGCCAGGTGCGCATCACATCGCCGAAGTCGATGACGCCGCTAACGCCACCGGACGAGTCGGCGGCCGGGTGACCGGTGACGTTGGACGGAGTGACGTCAGCGTGGATCACGCGCAGCGGCAGACCCTCAGCCGGCCGCAGCGCCCTGACGTCCTGCAGCGCGGCGGCCACGATGCGACGCAACTCGGGATCGGCGATCTGTCCCTCCATCGCGTCGACGACCTGTCCCGCCCGGCGTGGGTCCCACACGATGGGCCGGTCGACGGCCGCGTTTTCCAGGCCGTCGAGCGCACCTGCGACGCGAGCGGCAAGCCGTCCGATCGCAACCCGGTCGGCACGGTACAGCCACGGCTGCTCGTCGAGAGTGCTGCCGTCGACCCAGGTGAGGAGCCGCACCCAGTGCTCGTCATGCTCGACGAGGTGGTCACCCTCCAGCGTCGGCACGGCAGTCGGTATCGCGACGTCGTCGAGGGCTGCCGCGACGCGCGACATCGCCGCGTTCTGCAGCTCCAACTCCGCTCGCGGCAGCTTGGCGTCGGCCACCTTGAGCACGAAGCTGCGACCGTCGCCGCAGTCGAGCCTCAGGTTCTGCTCCTCCAGGCTGCCGATGTCGGTCAAGGTCCCCGAGAGGCCCCATCGATGCCGTAGCAGCTGTCGCGCCACGGCGTCGTCGATGCACGGGTTCGGCGAAAGGTCGTGGTCGGCAACTGACATGGCTGGCCTCCTTCGTGATTGCTGAACCCTATCCTCGTCGAACGCGCGTGCCGCTCCTGGTGTTAGGGGTCACGGTCGCGTGGGAGGCAGCCACGATCGATCCTGGATGCCCCCGCACAACGCAGGGATGTGACGCGGGCAGCCCACGAGTGAGAATCGAGCGGTGGTTCAGAAACCGAGCCCCGGACGAAGACTCGACTGGCCGACGGAGCGCCCGAGCCGGGGGAGCCCGAGGATGTCGACGATGTCTCCGAGCAGACCGTAGAGGTTGTGGTCAGTACCGTCGGTGGTGCCCGGCTGGATGTAGGGAGACACCACGATGGTCGGGATCTGGCACGAGCTTTGGGACGCGTAGACAGTCGGTGACGTGCAGTCCACACCGTTCTTGGCCGGGCCGTCGCCCTCGTCCCAGGTGATCAGGATCAGGGTCTGTCCCGCCTGGTAGCTGGGCATTGCCGTCAGCTCGGGGATCAGGGTCGACAGCCAGCTGTCTCCTGCAGAGATCCGCTGAGTCCGGGTCTCTGGACAGCCCTTCTGCCAGTGCATGTCGTCGCACGCGTTCGGCGTAATCCACGAGAAACTCGGCAGCGAGTCATTGTTGATAGCAGTGCTTAAAGCAGGCGCCAGCGGCACGTCGTCAGCAGTGCACGTGTTGGTGGGCGAGCGCAGGTCTTTGTAGTAGAACGCCGGGTTGTGGCCGGTCTTGTACAAGCCCGAGGCCCCGTGACAGTTGGACGGCATGGACTCCTCGTAGGACTTCCAGGTGAGCCCGCTGCTCTGCGCCTGGTGGAAGACGTTGTCATTGTCGGTGTGCACGCCGACACCTGTCGGCTCTCCGCTGGTCAGCGCCATGTAGTTCGGCTGCGAAGGGTGCGTGGCTGCGTGCATGAAGGTCTCGGAGCCGCATGCAGAAGCCAGCCCGTGTAGATACGGAGCCTGCGAGGAGCGCTGCAGGGAAGAGTATGTGAGATTCTCCTCCATCACGACGACGACATGCGTGTACTGGGGTGTTCCGCTGAGTCCACCGCACGGAGAAAGCGCCGTTTCGGGGCCCGGGCCCGCTGTTGGAGGCGCAGCGGCTGCGCCGATCGTCGTCAGCGCCACGAGACCGATCGCTGCACCGAGCGACTTGTGCAGCCCGTGTAGTGTCACCATTTCCCCGCCCCCGTCCACCCTGCCCAGGCCCCTGCCGGTTGACAGTCAAGCACAGCCCCCAGACCCGCGACCACCGTTTCCGCGCAGATGATGCCGCCTCGTGCGGGGCGGCAACAGCTGGCCGCACGGCGGGCTGACGATCGCCACCACTAGCGTCGAGCCGGCTGCACCGTGGGCAGGAGCCGCGACGATGCGACCGAGGCGGCCATCCAGGCGGCGGCGTACACGAATGCGACGGTGGGGGAGAAGACGGCCCAGAGCACGCCCGCCAGCAGGGTCGCGCCCAGGTCGCCGAGCGACTGCACCAGACCCAGGACCCCGAAGCCGTTGGCACGTAGCCGGTCGGGGAGGAGCAGCGCGACGGTTGCGGACTCCGCGGTCTCGGCGAGGCCGATGCCGACGCCGGCAAGGACGAATCCCAGGCCCACCAAGGCCCACCCATGCTGGTTCCAGGCGAAGACCAGATAGCCGAAGACGTAGACCAGCGCTCCCCCGGCGAAGACCGCGCGCGGGCTGACCCGGTCGATAAGGTGCCCGCCGGCCAGGGCAGCAACGGCGGCTGCGGCGTTGTGCGCGGCGTACAAGATGATGGCAAGGCTGGTGGCCGCGGTGAGGCTTCTGCCGTCGTCGTGCAGCAGGTCGGTCGCGCGCAGGATCAGCAGCGTGGTGGCGAGGTTCCCCAGCTCGAACAGCGTCGCCGGGGTCAACGCTCGCGGCAGCCCGGCCCGCCACAGCTCTTTGAGGTTGAAGGAAAGCGTGGGTCGTGCCCCGGGAGCGGCCAAGGTACGACGCGCTTGCCTGGCCGCGATGGTGATCGCGACTGCGGCCAGAACGCCCGGCACGATTGCCAGCATGATGGTGTGGCGGATGCCGATCACGCCCACCAGCGCCGATGCCAGCACCGGGCCGATGATCGCGCCCGCGTTGTCGCCGGCCCGCTCGACCCCGCTGGCGCGCCCGAACGCTCGCTTCGGCGTGATCGACATCAGCAGGCTGTCCCGGGCCGGGCTCCTGAGTCCGCGCGAGATCCACGCGAACCCGCGCAGCAGGGCAACCTGCCATACCGCAGTTGCCAGCCCGATCCCGGCGGTGGCGACCGCCGTTGCCAGGTATCCGCCGGAGGCAAGCCGAGAGCGCCGGGTGAGGTCGCTGGCAAGCGGGCCGCCGGCCAGCTTGCTGAGCCCCATCAGCGCATCGGACACCCCCTCGATCGCCCCCAGCGCGGCTGGTCCGGCATGCAGCGTCGCCGTCAAGAAGGTGGGCAGCAGGGCGGTCGCCATCTCGTGTCCGGAGTCGCTGAACAACGATGCCGCACCGACACCCAGCACGCCCCGGTTCAGCCAGGGCTGCCCCGCCTCGGCCACACCGTCCGAATCACCACTCGCGTGCTCCAAACAGCACCTCCCTGCGTCTTGTGTCGTGCGTCCTCGGTCCACAGCCTGCACGCCGAAGGGCCTCTGCGGCCACCACCATCCAACCTGGTCCAATCTCAGGGGATGGATCCAAGTCCGTTCGGTCAGGGGGCGCGGCCTTAGCGTCGAGCTCCGACTACGAACTCAGGCCCTCCGCGACGGCCCCCCGGTTCCCGGAGTGTCGACGAGCACCACCGATACGAGCCACGCGGCGTTGACCCTAAGCCACGACCTGCGCACCCACAAGCACCGCCAGTGGTCACGAGGTACGGCTGTGACCACTAGCGACTGCTGGTGCGCTCCATGTACGACAGGTCCGGCTCGTGGAAGCCGAACCGCCGATACAGCCGCTGGGCATCCGAGGTGTGCAGCATCCAGCGGAAATCGCGGCCCGGACCGTTGTCGATCATCTCCTCGACGATCGCGGTGCCCAGGCCCTGGCCACGATGACCGTCGAGGACGTAGACGTCGGCGAGGTAGGCAAGGTTCAACCCGTCGGAGACAGCTCGGGCGAATCCGACCATCTCACCGTCGCGATGGTGGCACCCGACCACGCGCCACGCCTGCGCGACCTGAACCGCAACGTCGTCGCGGGTGCGCCACCGGGCCCAGTAGGCCGACGTGCTCAAGAACTTCCACAACGCGTCGAGGTCGACGCGGGCCGGGTCGTCGTCGATCTCGTAGTGGCCGCGCTTCAGCATTCGCCTTGCCGGTCCGCCCAGTACCGGTCCGCCCAGTGCCGTGCTGGGCGGTGCCTGGTTGAGGGAGGCCGCGCGAAGGCGCCCACAGCGTTACTCATCGTCCTGCTTCCAGTGCGGACGCTTGAACAGCCGACCCAACCGGCCGGTCAGGCCGCTACCGGTGTCCTCGAGAGCGTCGGCGTGAAAGACCGCGTCGCCCTCCGGAGCGGGCAGGTCTGCGACGTCGGCGTCCGAGATGGTGCAGTACACCGCTCGGGTGGTGATCCGCGCGACCCGGTCAGCGTCCACGAATCGGATACCTTCCGACGTCGCGACGACGATCCCATCGAACAGGTCAAGATCGGGGATCTGAAGCACATGCTCGACTTCACCGAACACCGTGCCGGAGGCCGTGCAGACCGGCGACTTGAGAGCAAGGGCTTCGTACGAGATGGGTTCCTCTTCGGTCATTCATTCACAGTACGACGCCAGTCACCGTGTTCCGGCCGAGCCCTCACCTGCGAGGTCGCGGGTAGACTCCCGCATGTGGGTGACGAGCAGGAGGAGCGGGTTTCCGGCGTTGCCGGCGACCTGCATCAGTATCTTCAGCAGTCACGAGACGCGGTCCTTGCTGCACTGGCTGGCCTGCGCGACTTCGACGTTCGCAGGCCGATGACGCCGACCGGCACCAATCTGCTCGGCCTGGTCAAGCATCTCACCGGCGTCGAGCTGAGCTACCTCGGCGACTGCGTCGCGCGTCCGTCGCCGATCCGGTTGCCTTGGGTGGAGGACGGCTCTATCTGGGACGGCGCAGACATGTGGGCTACCACGGAGGAGTCGAAGGCGGATCTGATCGACCTCTACCAGTCCGCCTGGCGCCACTCCGACGAGTCGATCGCTGTGCTCGACCTCGGCGCACCTGCCCATGTGGCGTGGTGGCCTGAAGGACGTCGCGACACCACATTCGGGGCACTGCTGGTGCGGGTGGTCGCCGAGACCGCCCAGCACGCCGGGCACGCCGACATCGTCCGCGAGTCGATCGACGGTCGAGCCGGCTCGGACCACGATGTTGTGGGGGACCCTCAGTGGTG
>JBOHDU010000304.1:0-2193 GCA_050700615.1 Nocardioidaceae bacterium | reverse complement strand
CGCTATCTGGGCGACGATGGCTAGGCCAAGCCCACTGTGGCCTCCGTTGAGATCCGACGGTGCGGCCTGCCAGAACCGATCGAACGCGCGCTAGCGCTCCTCGGCCGTCATCCCCGGGCCCTCATCGACGACGTGCACCTCCAAGTGCCCCGGGTCCACGTCGATGATGTCGACGCTGATCCGTCCGCCCTGAGACGAGACGTCCAGGGCGTTGGCCAGGAGATTGTCGAGGATCTGGTCCAAGTCACCCGGCACCAACCAAGTCTCGATGGGCCGTCTCTCGCCGACGACGGCCGCCAACTCCACGCCGCGTTCCTCTGCCAACGCCGACCAGGCGTCACAGCGCTCATCGATCACGGCCTGCACGTCCACCTGTGCCTGGTCGAGCTCCGCGCCGCCGGTTCGACTCAACGTGAGCAGCCCGTCGACCACTCGCGACAGTCGCTGCACCTCTCGGCCTGCGGCGGCCAACCCGTCGCCTGCGGCGCCACCAGAGCCGGCCTCCAGGTTCTCGAGCCTCAGTCTCAAGGCGGTAAGCGGGGAGCGCAGCTGGTGGGATGCGTCGGCCACGAATCGCGCCTCGGCATCCACCAGTTCGGCCAGTCGGGCGGCCATGTGATTGAACTGAGCGGCGAGGGATCGCACCTGCGGCGGCCCAGCGTCCTCGCGTGCGCGGGCCGACAGGTCGCCGTCGCCGAGCCGGGTGACCGCGGACTCCAGGCGAGCGAGCGGCAGCGCGAGCGACCGTGCCATGAGCATTCCAACGATCGCGGTCAGTACGAGCACTCCTGCGCCGAAGGCTGCCAGCGCCAGCCAGATGGCGTGGATGCGGCCCTCGGTCGACGACGCCCCGACGCCGAGCAAGACGGCACCCTGGGCTTGGCCGTCGGCGCTGATCGGCACCGCAGCGCTCACCCACGGCTTGCCTTCGTCGGAGGTGAAAACGCTGGCCGAGCCGCCGGCGAGCGCTGCCTGCAGCAGACCACGCTCGTCGCCCGCCACGTCCTCGTCTCCGTCTTTGCTCGACGTCGCCACCAAACGTCCGGCTGCGTCTGTGATGGACACCTCACCCCCCGTCCGGGCCTGGTAGCTCGCCGATATGGATCCCAGATCTGACGCGTGCCCGTGCTCGACCGCCTCGCTCACGACCGCTGCGAGCCCGGCCGCCTCCCGCTGGGCCTGGTTGGTAGTCAAGTCACGTTCATGGCGCTGAGCCAGGACCGCGAAGGGGATCTCGAGCACCGCGAGGATCAGCAGCGCGAGCCCAAGGTAGGAGACGATGAGCCGTCGGGTCACCGTTCGCCTCGCGGTTGCGAGGCGGTCGTGTCCCCGAGGCGTAGCCCGACACGGCGGACCGTCTCGACCCATTCGGGGTGGCCGAGCTTGCGCCGGAGCGAGGCCACGTGCACATCGACGGTCTTCGTCGGGCCGTACCAGTGTGGGTCCCAGATCTCCTCCAGGATCGTCTGGCGGCTCACGACCGCACCCGGATCTTCCGCTATGAGCGCGAGTAGCTCGAACTCCTTCGGCGACAGCTGGATCTCTTCGCCGTCGACGAAGACCCGACGAGCGCGACGATCGACGGCAAGCGGGCCGAGGACCTGGGTCTGCTCCGGAACCGTGGCAGGGGGCTCTCCGCTGCGTCGCAACACAGCGCGGATGCGCGCTACTAGTTCCCGGAACCCGAAGGGTTTGACGATGTAGTCGTCGGCGCCAAGTTCCAACCCGACGACCCGGTCCACCTCAGCGCCCCTGGCGGTGACCACCAAGATCGGGACGGCGGAGCGGGCCCGTAGCTGCTGGCACAGCGCGTACCCGTCGACATCCGGCAGCCCCAGGTCGAGCAAGACCACATCGGGGGCCGGGGCTTCGAGTGCGCCCGACCCCGTGGCGACCCTTTCGACGTCGAAGCCCTCCCTGACCAAGCCCTCCACGAGCGGCTCGGCTATGCCGTCGTCGTCCTCGACTACCAGGATCCGCACTACTCAAGAATGGCATCACAGCCCGCTCACCGGGGCCACGACCCTTGAGCGGTGAGACCGGGAGCGGGCTAGTCGAGCTGGCCCGGGGACGGGGGCCGAGGCGCCAACCCGCCCAGACGCTCGGCTGAACTGACGACGGCCTCGACGTCGTCGCGAAACACGGGGAGGGCTGGCGCCACAACCCATCGGTGCTGCTCGGGGTCATCTTGAC
>JBOHDU010000303.1:0-7550 GCA_050700615.1 Nocardioidaceae bacterium | reverse complement strand
GGTGACGGCACGATCTCCTGGTCCAGCGGCTGGGTCGACGTCGCCTTGGTCATCTTCGCGGTGATGGCCGTGCTCGGTCCCACCGTGGAGTCTGGACATGCCAAGCGAATCCAGGCGGCTGCCGCCGAGCTTCCAGACGGCCCGCTGCCGGCCGACCTGGACCGACTCCGCCGCGACCCCGTTGCGACCTACGTATCCTTCTTCGGCGCCTCGCAGATCATCGCGTTCCTGTACCTGATGACCGATAAGCCGGGACTCGCCGGTGCCCTTCTCGCCTGCTCCGTCGCGGCGGCAGTGAGCGTGGGTGTCTCGTTCACCCGACTGCGATCACTGGACCCGTCAGCCTCGACCATCGTCTCTGGTCTACCCGACCCAAGCGACCCGGCCGAAGAACGAGCGAGGACCTAGCCACCAACTGGCCAGGCCACTCCCCGCAGCTAGCCCTCTTCAACAGATCCACGCGGCTGCGTCCTACCGCCTCGTTCTGGGGTGAGCCCCTCGTCGTATCGGGCTCGGCCTCGTCATCCCCGGTGCTACGGCCGTCTCGTGGAGGTCTGCCAGCCGGTGACCATTCCCGCCTCTGGCACTCCAGCACAGGTGGGCGCCACGGCCCAGCCCGCGAAAAGCGCCGAGCCTCGATTCGGATGGCGACCGCGCTTTTTTGCCCCTGCCGAGAGGGGCTGGGTCGCTGGCGTCCCCCGGCCGGAGACACGGGGGTTCGGACGCCCTTGACTGAACAGCCCAGGCCCGGGAGCATGCAACAATGACCGTAGGCTCGGTCACCCACTCTGCCTGCAGGAAAGGCTCCCTCATGCACATGAAGCAGGTCCTGGCAGCGACAAGCGCGCTCGCGTTGGCGCTGGCCGTCACAGCGTGCGGGGGAGGCTCCTCGTCGGGCAGTTCCAATGGCTTCGGCGACTGCAAGATCACCAGCAAGAAGAACTCGATCTCCATCAATCCGGTGACCCCTGGGACTCTGACGGTCGAGACGACGTTGCCTGCCCAGGGCTGGTGGAACGGCACCACGCCGTCGTCGATCAAGTCTGGATACGAATACTGCATGGCAGCCGAGCTCGCGAACATGGCAGGCCTGAAGTCGGTGACGGTGAAGAACGTCTCTTTCGACCAGCTTGTTGCGGGGCGCACTAACAGTTTCGACATCGCTCTCGCGGAAATTTCGATCACCTCAGCCCGAGCCAAGGTGGTCGACTTCTCGACCCCCTACTTCGACTCCAACATCGGGGTTCTTGTCAAGACCGGGTCTGGCGTCACCGCGAGCAACATCAACTCGAAGTCGTGCGCCGCGTACTCCGGCACGACGTCGGTGCCCTTCATCCAGGACAAGCTGAAGTGCAACGCCCGGATCTATCCGAACTCGCAGACGCTGTACCAGGGCCTGCTGTCCGGCCAGGTCGACGCGGACTTCCTCGACACGGCAATCGTGCTCGCCGAGGCCAAGGCCACCGGCGGCAAGCTCCAGGTGGTCGGGCAGTACAAGACCAACGAGAAGTACGGAGCCATCTATCCCAAGGGCTCGCCGAACCAGCACGCCCTTGACCAGGGCATCCAGACGTTGATCAGCGACGGCACCCTCAAGAAGCTGTCGACCGACTACCTCGGACCGGCCTTCGGCGGCAACCCGGATTCGGTGCCGTTCTGGACGATCCACTAGCGCGAGGGAGCATGAGCTCCTCGAAGCTTGTCACGCCGGACCTGCAGTCGAGCCCTGCACCGAGCGCGCCACGCTCGGTCGCTGCCCTCGCAGTGCTGGGATTGCTGCTGTCGGTCGTCGGCGTAGCCGCCATGGTCGAGGCCGCGATTGCGCTGCGCAACTACAACAACGGCAATACCGCGTCCACGGCCATCGGTGCGGCATTCGTCCTCGGTTCGGCGTACCCGCTGTGGCCGGCCGTTCGATCGTTTCTGGCCGCACGCGAGCGGGCCGTGCTGCTGCGCGAGCATCAGCTGGTTCCGGCACGCCGATCCGCGGCCGCCGGGCGCGAAGAGGCGCAGATCGCCATGGGGTACGCCGCCGCCGCGATCATCGTCGCTGGGCTGCTGCTGGCAGCAGTGGGGGCCAATGCTGGCGGCGTCGCGCACACGTTCTTCACCGCGAGCGCCTGGCGCCTGTCGTTCGGGGAGATGATCCGCGCGTTCTGGACCAACATCTGGGTGGCCGTCGTCGCGCAGGTGCTGGTGCTGGCGTTCGGCCTCCTGTTGGCGATCATGAGGATGCTGCCCGGCCGAGCCGGCGCGCCGCTGCGGCTTATCGCGCTCGTGTACTGCGACGTTTTCCGGGCGATCCCGGCGATCGTGGTCATCTTGCTGATCGCGTTCGGCACGCCTCTTGCGTTCCCCGCGGTGGCCACGTGGCCGTTGCCCTGGTTCGGCATCCTGGCGCTCACCATGACGTACTCGGCCTACGTCGCCGAGGTTTACCGCGCTGGGTTGTCCTCGCTCCACCCGAGCCAGAGCGCCGCAGCTCGGTCCCTGGGCCTGAGCTACACCCAAACCCTCCGGACCGTACTCGTCCCGCAGGCCGTACGCCGCGTCATCCCGCCGCTGCTCAACGACTTCATCAGCCTGCAGAAGGACACCGCGCTGCTCTCCACCGCGAGCATCGCCGAGGTGGTACTGACCGCCACCCTCTGGCAGAGCAAGCTGTTCAACTTGTCCCCCATCACCTTGGCGGCCGCATTCTTCATCATCATCACGGTCCCGCAGGCAAGGTTCGTCGACCGCCTCATCGACCGCGACGCCGCACGCCGGGCCGGGCGCTGATGTCGTTCCTCTCGATCGACAACGTCCACAAGTCATATGGGCACCACGAGGTGCTGAAGGGCGTCTCGCTCGACGTCGAGCGACACGAGGTGGTCTGCTTGATCGGCGCTTCCGGGTCGGGCAAGTCGACGCTGCTGCGGTGCGTGAACGCCCTGGAAGGCATAAGCTCCGGCGAGATCCGCATCGACGGGGACACAGTGACCGGGGCGGGCGTGGATCTGAACGCGTTGCGCCGCGACGTCGGCATTGTCTTCCAGGACTACAACCTGTTCCCGCACATGTCGGTGATCAACAACATCACTTTGGCCCCGATCCGCGTCGAACGGCTTCCCAAGGCGGCGGCTCGCGAACGGGCCATGGAGCTGCTGGAGTCCGTCGGCATGGCCGAGAAGGCGCGGGCGTACCCGGACAGTCTCTCCGGCGGCCAGCAGCAGCGGGTGGCGATCGTCCGCGCCCTGGCGATGAGGCCTCGGGTGCTGCTGCTCGACGAGATCACCGCCGCGCTGGATCCCGAGCTCGTCGGCGACGTTCTCGCGATCGTCCGTGACCTCGCCGCGGGTGGCCTGACGATGCTGCTCGCCACCCATGAGATGGGGTTCGCCAAGGAGGTGGCCAGCCAAGTCTGCTTCCTCGACGACGGCTCGATCTGCGAACGCGGGCCAGCTCGCGACATCTTTGAGAACCCCCGCGAGCCCCGCACCCAGCAGTTCCTGAGCCGGGTCGTGCAGTCCGGCCGCCTGTAGTCGTTCACATCCATCCTCACCCAGCAGGCGTGGGAGCTTCGCGAGAGCGCTCACGTTCGTCCGGGGCGTGATGACCGGCGCGAGCTGAGGGCCTGGGCAGAGGTTTACCGGACCGGTGGCAGAGTGGAGGCCAAGCGCCTAGGAGGAGGACGTATGGAGTACACGCGGCTCGGTGATAGCGGGCTCGAGGTTTCACGGATCGTCGTGGGGTGCATGAGCTGGGGCGACGGAGGCAAGGGCCGGCCATGGACCAAAGACGAGGCATTCGCGGAAGAGACGATTGAAGCCGCGCTGAATGCCGGCATCAACTTCTTCGACACCGCCAACGTCTACTCGCACGGAACCAGCGAGGAGATCACCGGCCGGTCGCTGTGGAAGCACGCCGACCGCGAGGACGTCGTGTTGGCAACCAAGGTCAATGGGCGGATGCGCCCCGGCCCGAACGGTGCAGGGCTCTCGAGGAAGGCGATTCTGCAGGAGATCGACGCCAGCCTGTCGCGGCTGGGTACCGACTACGTCGACCTCTATCAGATTCACCGGTGGGACCCGCAAGTCCCGATCGAAGAGACGATGGAGGCGCTGCATGACCTCGTGCGTGCGGGCAAGGTGCGCTACCTGGGGGCATCGTCGATGTATGCCTGGCAGTTCGCCAAGGCGCAGCAGGTCGCCCAGATGCACGGATGGACCAGGTTCGTCTCCATGCAGAACCACTACAACCTGATCTACCGCGAGGAGGAGCGCGAGACGATCCCACTCTGCCTGGACCAAGGCGTCGGCGTCATCCCCTGGTCGCCGCTCGCGCGCGGTCGCCTCACGCGCCCGTGGGAGACGGAGACGGCGCGGTCGGACAGCGACCAGTTTGGTCGGTCACTGTATCGAGACGAGGACGTCACCGTGGTCGAGAAGGTGCTGGCCGCCGCCGAGCGGCGCGGCGTCTCGCCGGCGCAGATTGCACTGGCCTGGCTGCTGGCCCAGCCCGGAGTGACCGCGCCGATTGTCGGGATCACGAAAGCCCAACACCTCAAAGATGCCGTCGCCGCGGTCGACCTGACACTTGATGACGACGAACTCGCCGAGCTTGGCGCAGGCTACCTGCCTCACGCCATCGCCGGGCACCAGTGAGCGAGACCACAGCCGATCAGAACAGCCCGAGCCCGCCGCCATCGGTGGCTCGGATCCGACGCGGTCGAGCCGCTACTGAGGGCTGCGCTCGGCGTACCACGCGTCGGTGATGGGCTGGCTGCCCGCGTCGTGCCACTGTCCGTGAGCGAACCTGACCACGTGCGCCGTCCAAACCGACGCGGACTTGTCGGGGTACCCTAGAATGCCCAGTCGGTGAGTGCAGTAGAACCGAACGAGGTGGTGGTGGAAGATCGAGCCAGCCCCCTGGAAGCCCTGACAGTCTGCCCCGCCATGCAGCCGCAGGCCCCAAAGCCATCGCTGCGGGGTCGCCGGGGCGGCCAACCGATGGGTCAACTTGAGCACGACGACCTGGTGCTGCCAAGGGGCCTCGAGGCAGGCCACGTGGCTGCGCCCGGCCCCCAACCGCCAGCAGGGGTCGAGGATCAGATTGTGCGACATGCACCGGTAGGCGCTGTTTTGAACCACCGAGGTGGTCCAGCAGTTCCCATCCGCCCGGTGGGCGCTGACCCGATAGCCGGGTCGCAAGAGGTTGTCGTGCGTCGTCGGCCGCACCGAGCCGACTACCGTCGCCGTAGCCGCCGGGGCGTGCTGAGCGAACGCGGCCCCGCCGCCGGCCACGACCAACATGGTCGTCACCAGAGAGCCGACCCCCAGCGCTGCCCTCCGGGCATACCCACGCCCGAAGGTCTTAGCCCACCCGGCTGCTTCGGAACTCTGGCGAAGCCGCCTGTCACCGTTCACTGTCCTACTCCTTCGCACCCGCCCGATCTCACTGACCGGGCCTCGGATCTAGCGGTCACGACCACTACCCGCAGGCATTGGCGGACCCACTAAGACGGACGCATCACGCAGCGATCCGGTTGCCTGCACGTGTGCGCACGGGATCGAAGTTGCAGGGTTGGTTTCGGGGTTGCCCGAGGCCTTGTCCGCGCGGAGATCTCGAGGAGATGCCTTTGCCCGGCGCTCAGGCCGTGAGCCTGTCGGAGGTCTCGCTCGCACCGGCTTGGCGATCGAAGACAGCGGTTACCTCCTCCAACGCCAAGCCTTTCGTCTCCGGCAGGTAGCGGGCGATGAAGGCGATCGCCAGGAGCGCGAGTACCGCGAACAGGACCATTACCCAGGCCAGACCGATCGCGGAGTTCAGGGTTGGGAACCACTGAACGATCACGAAGTTGGCCAACCAGTCCACACTGGCCCCGGTCGCCGCCGCGCGGCCCCGAACGGCGGTCGGGAAGACCTCCCCCTGGATCAGCCAACCCGTGCCCCCCACACCGATTGCGAACGACGTGATGAAGAACGAGAACCCGACCATGATCACCCAAACCCTCGGCAGGCCGGTGAGCTGGGCCACCCCAAACGCCGCCACCAGGATGAAGATCGCCATCCCGACGTAGCCACCCAGGGCCAGCTTCCGCCTCCCCACCCGGTCGATGTAGCGGAAGGCGAAGAACGTGGCAACCACGTTGACGGCTCCGAGGATGGCCGCCGTACCGACCCCGGCGATGGCAGCGTCGACGGCCGACTGTCCGCCCTGAAGGTACCCACCCAGCAGCTGCGGTCCGTAGTAGAACGGGATGTTGATTCCCGTGATCTGCTGGAAGACGAAGAAGACACAGACCACGATCAGCGCGCGTTTGACTCCCCGGGTCCACTGGGTCTTGCGTTCCAGCCGCCGTTCGGTCTCGGCGAGTTCCTCCGCTGTGTCACGCACTTGGTTCTCAGAAACGTCGATCCCGAGCACCGCCAGCGCCTTCTGAGTCTCGGGATAGCGACCGTGCAGCATCAGCCACCGTGGAGACTCCGGCATCCGGCTCCGCAACGCGACCGCAAGCAACGCCGGCACTCCGCCCAAGCCGAGGATGATCCGCCAGTCGCTGCCGTAGGCCGAGCCCGGGGCGATCGTGAGCACCACGATCGCGATGACATAGGAGACGAGGATCCCGACCGTGATCATCCACTGCTGCATGATCATCAGTGAGCCTCGCCGCCCCCGAGGCGCGAACTCTGCGATGTAGGCGGTCGCGATCGCCGAGTCGGCCCCCACCGCGAGCCCGATCAGGGTCCGGGCGCTCAGGAGCATCGCGGGATCGACGGCCACCGCCGACAACACGGCGCCCACCGCGTAGATCGCGGCGTCGACGATGAGCAGCGACTTCCGTCCGAACCGGTCGGTCAAGGGTCCGGCGGCCAAGGCGCCCACCGCCGCACCAAGGGAGGCGCCGGCGACGAGATACCCGGTCGCGAAGCTGCCCAGGTTGTACGGGATGAATGACAGCACGGAGCCGATGACGGCGGTGTCGTACCCGAACAGGAAACCGCCGACGCAGGCCAGCAACGCGAGATACCAGTAGAAGGAGCTCGCAGCCTGTGAATCCAACGCCTCTAGGACTCCGCCTTCGCGGGGTTGTTCTGCTTCGGGTTTGGTGGTCTTCATGGCAGCCTCCTGCCGGGCCGTTACCCGGTGCCTCCCGCGTCAAACGTCGTCGCGGGGCCACCCGAGAGGCGGGCTACCAGGTGACGCCGTGCAGGCAGAGGTCTGCTTCTGTGTTGATCCGGTCCAGCGGGTTCAGCGGCGCCGATTGCGGTGAGGTCAGACCCAACGATGTGCAGCACTCCTGCAGCGTCTGGTCGTACTTGAGGGTGAGGGAACCGATCCGGCGGCCGCGCAGCGGTTTCCGGTATCCCTCGGCTCGCTTGAGCTCGGCCTCCAGCCTCCGTAGCTCCTGGACCAACTCGGAGAGGCTGCGGGTGGGCACCGTGGGTCGCTGACGTCTTCGTAGCAGCCGCCAGCGCGGCGACCCGAAGGCCACCAGTCCCAGTGCACCGAAGACGGCGACCGAGCCGAGCATGACGGCGATCCACACCAGAACCCTGGTCATGACC